>JBBQGR010000001.1:0-41340 GCA_038323185.1 Phycisphaerales bacterium
CCTACTAGAAGGCGATCACAGCGCCGAAGAAGAGGCCTTGGGCCGTCGAGGGGCCGGAAAGCTCGAACGCTTCGTTGTCCTCACCGTCTGAAAGGTCGAGGAATAGGGATCTATACCCGAAGAGAATCCCGACGTTCTCGATGGGCCGCCATGAGATGCCAGCGATGATGTCGCCGGTGAAGCTGCTGGTATCGCCTAGTGGCAGGCCGCCGATGGTGGCCTGAACTTCGAGGTCGACTTGCTCGGCAATTTCCATCGAAGCGCGAAGACCGGCGAGGGGCTCGAAGAAGATGTTGTCCGCGCTGCTCTCGAGGGACGCGATGCTGACGCCGGAGGTGGTGTCGCGCGTGCTGGCGTCGATGCTGGTGGCGCGGACGCCGAAGACCAGGTCGAGCATGCCGTCGATCTTGTACTCGGAGCGCTCGGGCTTGAAGCGTTCGAGGGTGTAGAGGCCTTCGGCCTCGAAGATCAGGACTTGCAGCTCGGAATCGAGCGTGGTGGTGGGGCTGAACACAACATCGCCGAGGCGGCCTGTGTAGCCCGGTTGCGCCGTGCCGCTGGTGGACCAGCCCGAGCCGCGGACCGTGAGGCCCCAGTCGCCGCGGCGGAACGTGAAGTCGGCCATCGGCGCAAAGACGGGCTCATCGACATTCAGGCTTTCAAGCTCGACGGTGGAGTTTGGAGTGCTGGTCTCGCTGGGGAGCTTGAGGTCGCCGCCGGTCGAGACGCGCCACGCCATGGCGCGGACGCGGAGGGTCAAGGGGGATGAGGCGTCGAGCACTGGAACTTCTTCGGTCGTCGTGACGGGAGCGGGGGCGGCGGACTTGACCCTGACTTCCTGTGCCGCGCCGGTCCCCGCGACGAGCGCGAGCGTTGCGACGATGGACAGGGCGTGGAGGGGGTGGAGGGCGTGTCGGGCCAGCGGGGCGGGAATGGCGAGACGGCGCGTGTGCATGGTTTGATCCTGTGGTGCGAGCGGTCAATGTAGCGAGGCGGCGGCGGCGCGGCGCGCAACGGCCCGCTGGCTTTGGGCGGTGGCGCTAGCCTTGGCCGTTGCTCACACACGATGAGATCCTGACGCTGGCGATCGAGACGAGCAATCCCTCGCTGGTGACCTCAGGGACTGCACCAGCGATGACAGGCTCGACGCCAAGCCCGACGCCAAGCCCGATGACAGGCTCGACGCCTGGCGCGGGGCCGGGCGTAGTGGTGGGCTTGGCAGGGCGCGAGGGGGCGCGGGTGCTCGCGTGGCGTGCGCTCGAGCGGGCTCATCCCAACGAGGACCCCCTCGCGGCGATGATCGACGCTTGCGTGCGCGATGCGGGCATCAGGCCTTCGGATCTTCGGCGCGTGGCGGTCTCGATCGGGCCCGGTGGCTTCACGAGCGTGCGAGTCGCGGTCACGACCGCGAAGACGATCGCGGAGGCGACGGGCGCGGCGTGCGTGGGCGTTCCCTCTGCGTTGGTCGCGGCGTGGGGGCTGCGGGCTGGCGATTTGAACGCGCAAAACGCCGCAGGTTCGACCGCCGCGGCAAGGTTTCCCGCTGCGATCGCGATGGCCAGCAAGGGCGAGAGCGCGTGGATCGCGGTGTATGGACCGGACCTTGTGCCGCGGGGTGAGGCGCGGGTGATGACGGCGCAGGATGTCGGCACGCTGGCAAGAGAGGGCGTGCGAACGCTCGCACGCGACGCGTTTCTCCCCGGTGAGATGGAGGCCGCGGCGATAAAGTCGGGCCTCGAATGCACGGAACTTCGGTTGTCTGCACGGGGCGTGCTGGAACTTAGTGCATCAATCGACGCTGTGGATCCCGCCGCACTCGCGCCGATCTACCCGCGCGAGCCCGAGGCGGTGACCAAGTGGCGAGCGATGGGCCGCGGGTCGGACCGCGCCGCGGGGCCGGAGCGCCGATAACGACGCGACACGAGAGCTGCGAAATTGGTCGTGACGCTCCGCCGGGCATCGTGTACGCTCAGGCCTCATGTCGATGCCGGAAGGAGAGACCGACCAAGCCCCCAAGCGCGATCCTTCGCGTCGGCGTGTTGCCGTTGTCACAGGGACCCGCGCGGAGTTCGGGCTGCTGCGGCCGGTGATGTTCGCGGTATACGCGAGGCCGGACCTGGAACTGTGCGTGATCGCCGCGGGTTCGCACCTGGTGCTGCCCGCCGAGACGTTCCGTGATGTGAAGCGAGACTTTGCGATTGCGGACTCGGTGCCGATGCAGATGGCCGGGCGCACGACGCGCGCCGACGATGCGGAGGCGCTGGGCCGCGGCGTCTCACGGTTCACGCGGAGCTTTGTGCACCTGGCACCCGACTGGGTCGTGGTGCTGGGCGACCGCATCGAGGCCTTCGCCGCGGCGGCGGCGGCGAGCGTGGGGGGGTGGTCGCTCGCGCACGTCCATGGCGGCGACCGGGCCGAGGGCGTGGCTGACGAGGCGATGCGCCACGCGATCACGAAGCTGGCGCACGTCCACTTTGCCGCGACGCCGATGTCGTGTGAGCGCATCATCGGCATGGGCGAGAAGCCCGAGGCGGTGCACGTGGTGGGCTCACCTGCGATCGATGATCTCGCCGCGATGCCCGCCATGAACGACGCCGACTTTGAGGCGCTTGGCTCGCCCTCGGTCGTCGTGCTGCTGCACCCACTGGGGCGCGAGGTCGCGTTTGAGGAGCGTGTCGCGGCGGCGGCGCTCGCGGCGACGGCAGTGACGGGTCACGAGCGCGTCTTGATTCTTCAGCCGAATCTCGATCCCGGGCGCGAGGGCGTGATGCGCGCCATCGCGGCCCATGTGCGCGAGCACGCTGAGGGGAGCGGCCCGGGCGTGGAGGTCCGGTCGCACCTGCCTCGCGCGGCGTTCGTCGGGCTGCTTCGCCGCCTGGCTCATCAAGCTGGCGAAGGGGGCGGGGTGCTGGTGGGCAACTCATCGGCAGGGCTGATCGAGTGCGCGGCGATCGGGCTGCCCGTTGTTGATATCGGCCCTCGACAGTCCGGACGCGAGCGTTGCAACAACGTGGTGCACGCCAGCGAGACAACCGAGTCCGTCGCGACAGCCATCCGCCAGGCACGGATGCTTGGACCCACGCTCTCGCGCGGCACGCCGCAGCACCCCTATGGCGACGGCACCGCGAGCGTCCGCATCGCACGGATCCTCTCCGAAGTTGATCCGCACGATCCGCTGCTGCGGCGCAAGCGCTGCACATATTGAGGTGGAGCAAGGGACCGCTGGTGCAGTGCGAGTCGAATAACTGGGATGCGGACTCGAGGTGCGAGATGCACAGCGTGAAGATGCGCGGTGCTGATGTGAGATTTATGCTCGCGGAGGACCTGAGATCAAGTGAGCCATGGTCCCAGCCGATGGCTGAGTGGCGTGGGCGAGTATCGGGCCGCCAGGGAGGTTGGCCCTAGCCAACGCCATAGCAGGGAGCGCACGAATGAGCGTGGTCGCACAGGAACGTGAGCAGGTCGTCGCCGCGGCGATCCGCGAGATCAGCCATATCGCCACCCTACCCGAGATCACGGTCAAGGTTGTCGAGCTTGTGGAGGACCCCAAGTCCACGGCGCAGGATCTCAACAAGGTCATTTCGACGGATCCGGCGCTCTGCTCGCGCATTCTCAAGGTCGTGAACAGCTCGTTCTATGGGCTTCCGGGGCAGATTGCCTCGATCAATCGCGCCATCGTGATGCTCGGGCTGAACGCGGTGAAGAACATCGCCATCGCCGCGAGCCTCGCCAAGCTATTCCGTGGCGGGGACCTCTCGCCGGGCTTCTCGGCGCGCGATCTCTGGACGCACTGCAACGTCACGGCGGCGGGGGCCAAGATCCTCTCGAACTCGCTCAAGCTCGGCCTCTCTGATGAGGCCTTCCTCGCGGGCCTTATCCATGACATCGGCATCATGGTCGAGATGCAGGCTGATCGTAACAAGCTCATCGAGACATTCCGGCTCGTCAATGCCGACGCCAAGGGCGTGCCCGCCAACGACATGCTCGTCGTCGAGGCCAAGGTCTTTGAGGCAACGCACCAGGACTTCGGCGCTGGCCTCTGCGAGAAGTGGAAGTTCCCCAAGAGCTTCGCGCTCGTGACGGGCTTCCACCATCGCCCGATGGAAGTGCCCCAGGACCAGCGCACGCTGACAGCGCTGATCTATGTCGCGGATCGCCTCGCGGCGGAGACTGGCATGGGCTTCCGCCAGGACCTCATCAACACCGAGGTCGACGCGGCGGTGATGGACTACCTCAAGCTCACCAGCGAGAAGCTCGCCGAGGTTCGCGCGATGGTGATGGCCTCCTCGAAGGACGCGACGGCAGCGCTCGCGCTGGCCTGAGGTCGAAGGGCGAGCCAAAACAGTCGCACCAGACACACCAGACACACCAGACACGCGCGATAGGCGCGCAGGCCACGGACGCTGACAAACTCTCTCTTTCTCCCTCCGGGCGGTTGCGTGGACACACTCAGCCGCCCTTATTTCTTTCCGATCTCCTGGGTACCACGCCACTTGGTGGCGTGTATCTCACATTAGATATACATAGCATTTACAATAAACAGCGGGAATCGGGATCAACACGCCACGAAGTGGCGTGCTGCCCAGGAAGCCTGAAACCCAAGCGGCGAGCGAATAGACTCGCCCCATGCAGGATCCGCCCATCTCACCGCAGGCGACGCCGCAGTCCGAGCAGGCAAGCCACTTTCACGGGCGCACGCTCGCGCTCGTGGCCTGCGCTGTCATGCTCGGACTGCTGCTGCGGGTGCCCGGCATGCTCCAGAGCCTGTGGCTCGATGAGATCTTCCGCACGCGCGTGGGTCTCGCGACCGACCGCCTCTGGTGGCTCCTGTTCTACGACGTTCACAACCCCTTCTACAACGCGCTGATGTGGGTCTGGATCCGCCTCACGGGGGATGGCGAGATCGCGGTGCGGGTCCCATCGTTGCTCGCGGCACTGGCACTCATCTTGCTGATCTGGCGCTGGACCGCGGCACGATTCGGGCCCCTCGCGGGCTGGGTCGCTGGAGTGTGGCTTCTTGTCTCCCCGGTCGCGGTGTGGTACTCCACCGAGGCCAAGAACAACATCTTTACAGTCCTATTCGCGACGGCGGGTGTCTGCCTTCTCGACATCGCGATGCGGTCGCGGCGTGCGAGGGACGTCGCGCTCGCCGCCGCGGCGTGCTTGCTCGCGGTCGCGACGGACTTCCAGTCGCTGCTGGTCCTCGCGCCGGCGTGGGTCGCTCTGGCAGCAATTGGAGCGAGCGGAGCTTTCGAAGTCAGAGGTGTGGATGCGTCGGGCCCGCGCGCGGGCGTCGTTGCACGTCTGGTGCCGCTGTTGATCTCGGTCGCGGCGGCGCTTGCCTTCCTCGTGCCATGGACCATCTTCAAGTCCGGGCACGCCAGCGAACTTCCGCGGCCGTACGTCGGCTACCTGCACTGGCACGAGGTGCTGCGCCTGCTCATCGTCTGGTTGCCGACGGGCAACGCAGTGCCGCCGCTCTTTGGGCGTGGCTGGATGTGGAACGGTGCGTGGATCGGCCTGGTGGTGCTGCCTCTGCTGATGGCGGGCGCGCGATGGCTCGCACGCTCGCCCGCGGGCGTGCTCGCGCTGGTTGGTCTCTTCGGGCCGCCGCTGCTCATGATGGCGGGCAATGAGTTGCTGGTGGTGATGGGCAACAAGACGCGGCTCTACCAGCCGCGGAACCTGCTCGTGATGCTCCCGTGGTTCGCGGTCGCGCTCGGAGCGGGCGCCGTGGCGTGGCGCGCGTGGCAAGTACGAGCGGATCAACCCAGGGTCTCGCACAGGCGAGGCGCAATTGCATGGCTCGCCATCATCGCGCCGCTCGCGCTCGCGCTGGCGTCGACCGTTCTGATTCGGACCACGCAGGCACAGCGCGAGACGGTGATCACGCCCAACCCCGACTGGCGAGGCCTCGCCGCTTGGAATCGCGAGGGCCCGGAAGTCCCCATCATCGCAAATACGATGGTCCTTCCGCTGGAGTACTACGCGCCCGGCCTGCGCACCTTCCAGGTGCAGGGAGCGCACGATCGCGTGGCGCGAATGCTCGCCGTGGTGCGCGATGAGCGACTCAGCGAGTTCATCTTCGCGTACAACCCGCACTGGTTCCCGCCCATGACGCAGGAGGAGATCACGCAGGTGCTCGGCGTGGGAGAGGTCGTGGAACAGGCGCACTTCCGGAGCATGGACGCGTGGCGGGTGCGCGTAGCAACGCAATCGCCTTAGCCACACACTCAGCGCGCAGTTATCTCGCGCCAGTGCGACAGGCGCGCGTGGTTCGTGAGGTCAAAGGTCAGCGGCGTCACCGTGATCTTGCCACCGAGCAGCAGCTCGACATCGCTGCCGGGGTCCGTCCCCTTGAAGTCAAGCCCGTATCCCGCGGCCCAGAAGTACGTCTCGCCGCCGGGGCTTTTGCGCTTCTCGTACTTGTCCACCAGCCCGTGCACGTTGATCGGGCAGACATGCACCGGCGGCGCGGGTGAATCAATCGTGAGGCCCGGCGCGTCGGTCGCAGGGATGTTGATCGAGAGGCACTCGTGCGGTCGCGGCAGTCCCTTGGCGAGCACCTGATCGATGGCGCGCCTCGCCCACGCCGCGCCGAGCGCGAAGTTTGGCTTGCCCTTGCCCAGCAGCATCGAGACCGCGATGGACGGCACACCAAGGAAAGCCGCCTCCAGCGCCGCGGCGACCGTGCCCGAATAGATCGTGTTGATGCCGCAGTTGGCGCCAGCGTTCATGCCCGAGATCACAAGGTCCGGTCGCAGGAGATCCGGGAAGGCCTGCGGCCACAGGTTCGTCAGCGCGATCTTGACGCAGTCGGCGGGTCGGGCGTCCACAGCGGTTCCCCGAAGGACGTTGCCGCCGGGCGTGGGCGACTCGGTTTCGCGGATCATGATGGGAGCGTGGAAGGTCACGCCATGGCTCGTGGCGGACTGCACTGTCAGCGGCGCGACGGTGTACACGACGTGACGCGGGGCGCGTGTCACTGCGCCGGGATCGCCCGGAGCGAACGAAAGCGGGCCGCCAAGCCTTCCGCCTGTGTCGATCAGCGCGTCGAACATCGCCTCGATCCCGGGAGCCCGAATGCCGTCGTCATTGGTCAGCAGAATGCGCATGGACGAGGGTAAGGCGTAGGAAGCGGCGAAGTGGTCAAGGGACAAAGTGTCTAAGTGGCGAAGTGTCTAAGTGGTAGAGTGGTCAAGTGGAAGGGCAACCGGCAAGGAAGCCAACGTTCGTATCATGACTCCAGCATTCCACCATTTGACCACTTCGCCACTTGACCACTTTCCGCCCCCATGCTCATCCTCCACGTCGACATGGACGCCTTCTACGCCTCCGTCGAGCAACGCGACGCGCCCGCGCTCCGCGGCAAGCCCGTGCTCGTTGGCGGCGGCAAGGGCGGCGAGGGGAAGCGCGGCGTCGTGACCGCCGCGAGCTACGAGGCGCGTGTCTTCGGATGCCGCAGCGCGATGCCGATGGCCCAGGCTCGCGCCCTCTGCCCGCTGGCCATCGTCGTCCCCGTGCGCATGGGCGTCTACGCGTCAGATTCGAGACGCATCCACGCGATCTTCGATCGATTCACGCCCGACGTTCAGCCAATCTCAATCGATGAGGCCTTCCTCGACCTCACGCGCGTCGGGAAGTTCGCAAGCGGCGGGCTCGAAGCCGCGAAGGTCGCGGGCGAAGAGATCCGCGCCATCGTCCGGCGCGAGGTTGGACTCACCTGCTCCGTCGGCGTGTCGTTCAACAAGTTCCTCGCCAAGCTCGCGAGCGACGCGTGCAAGCCCGACGGCATCATGGTGATCGCGTCCGAGGATGTCGAGCGCGTGCTGCCGGGCCGCGCTGTCTCTGAGATCTTCGGCGTGGGCGAGGTCGCAACCGCGCGGCTCGCAAAGATGGGCATCAAGACCATCGCGGACTTGCGCGCCGCCGACATCGTCGCGCTCCGCCGCACCTTCGGCGACTCGGCCGATGCGTGGCTGCGCCTGGCGTATGGCATTGATGAGCGAGTCGTTCATGGCCGCGCACAGGCCAAGAGCGTCGGCAAGGAGCGCACGTTCTCAGAGGACATCGGCGACGGTGCCATGCTGCGCGCCATCCTCCTCCAGCTCCTGGAGAGCGCGGCGATGAACCTGCGTGAGGATGGCCTCCGGTCCCGACGCGTCACCGTCAAGCTGCGCACGCCCGACTTCCGAACCTACACGCGTTCCGAATCCCTCGATGCGCCCACGAACCACACCGACGCGCTCTGGCCCATCGCGATGAGGCTCCTCGACGCCTTCCTCGCGGAGCACCGCCCGCGGCTGCGCCTGCTCGGCGTGACGCTGCACGAGCTGGGGACCGAGTCGCAGCCCGGCCTCTTCGACGCGGTCGCGCCGGCAGCCAAGAGCCCCTCGCTCCCGCAGCGCCCGCAGCGCAGCGAGAAGATTGACGGCGTGAGCGACGCCATCGCGCGAAAGTTCGGTAAGGCCGCCATCACCCGCGCCCGCACCCTCGGTGCACCCCGAAGGTCCACCGAGGGGGACGAGGACGTGCGAGCCAGCCGCGCCAAGGATGAGGAGTCATGAGCAACACTGCAGATCCATCGACCGTCGAACGCGTGGCTGGCGAGAACGCACGCCTCGTGGCAGCCAGGTTCAAGTCGCGCGTGTTCGCGTTTGGATGTGTCGCCACGCCGGTTGGAGTGCTTGCGCTGGCCGCGACCGACCGTGGCCTGTGCGCCTGCGAGTTCGACGAGGATCCGGTTAATCCACCCTTCGAGGGCGACCCGCGCGATCTCCTGAGGCCCGGAGCGCTCGACGCGATCGCCAGAACGCACGTCGCCGCCGCGGTGACCCAGCTCCGCGAGTATCTCGCTGGATCCCGCCGCGAGTTCACGCTCCAACTCGACACCGATCTCCTCAAGCCAACACCCTTCACCCGGGCCTGCTGGTTGCACCTGGACACCATCCTCTACGGAGCCACGCGCAGCTACGGCGAGGTGGCACGTGCGCTGGGCGATGCGAAGGCCTCGCGCGCCGTCGGCGGTGCCAACTCGCGCAATCCGATCTGCATCATCCGCCCGTGCCACCGCGTGATCGGAGCAGACGGCTCGCTCACAGGCTTCGCCAGCGGCATCGAACGCAAGCGATGGCTTCTGGAGCACGAGCAGCACCACAAACCCAACGCATCGCAATCACTCTTCGCATCCGCAACATCGGAGACGCCATGAGCAACGCAAGCGGCCAATCCATGAGCCAATCCACAAGCGCATCGACCAGCACACTCGCAAGCAAGCGAGTCATCATCGTTGGCGCTGGTCTCGCCGGCTCGCTCCTGGCGTGCCTTCTCGCACGCGACGGCTGGTCGGTTCGCGTCTATGAGAAGCGTCCCGACCCGCGCGCCAAGGGCTACCTCGGTGGCCGCTCCATCAACCTCGCTCTCTCTGCGCGCGGCCTCGCGGGCCTCGCCGCCGCGGGCCTTGATCGCCTCGTGATGCAGCAGGATGCCATCGCGATGTCGCAGCGCGGGCTCCACGCGCGCAGCGGCGAGTACTCCGTTCAGCCCTACTCAAGTAATCCAACCGACGCGATCAACTCCGTCTCGCGCGGCGGGCTCAACCTCACGCTCATCAACGCCGCCGCACAGGCACCCGGCGTCGAGATGCACTTTGATCGCCCCTGCCTCGACGTCGATCTCTCAAAGCCCGCCGCGATCTTCCAGACGCCCCACGGCACCGAACGCGTCGAAGCCGACCTCATCGTCGCTACAGATGGCGCCTTCTCCGCAGTGCGTCTCGCGATGATGAAGACCGACCGCTTCGACTACTCGCAGACCTACCTCGAGCATGGGTACAAGGAGCTCCACATCCCCGCCGCTCCCGGCGCCTCCTACGCCATCGAGAAGCACGCCCTCCACATCTGGCCTCGCGGCGGCGCGATGATGATCGCCCTCCCCAACCGCGACGGCTCCTTCACCTGCACCCTCTTCTGGCCCTTCAAGGGCGAGCACTCCTTCGAATCGCTCGAAGGTCCGCACGAGCGCCGGGCCTCTGGCCCCATCGTCCCGACTGGTGATGACCTCGCTCGCGTCAACGCCTTCTTCCGCGCCGAGTATCCCGACGCCGCGGCCCTCATGCCAACCCTCGCCTCGGACTTCTTCACGAATCCCACAAGCTCGCTCGTGACGGTGCGCTGCTGGCCCTGGCAGCGTCATGGCCGCGTCTGCCTCCTCGGCGACGCCGCGCACGCGATCGTCCCCTTCTACGGCCAGGGTATGAACGCCGCCTTCGAGGATTGCGTCCAGCTCGCGCGCGACCTGCGCGAGGAGCGCAACCAGCACGCCGCCCTCGAGCGCTACGAGATTGCCCGCAAGCCCAGCGCCGATGCCATCGCCGACATGGCCCTCGAGAACTTCGTCGAGATGCGTGATCTTGCGGGCCGCGCCGACTTCCAATACCGCAAACGCATCGAGCGCACGCTCCACGCAGCCCTCGGCGACATCGCGCTCCCGCAGTACAACCTCGTCAGCTTCTCAACCGTGCCATACGAACGCGCGCAAGCACAAGGCAAGCGCCTCGCACGCGTCTACGAAGAGGTCGCCCTTCGCGTGCCCCCCGAGCGCACCGAAGCACTCAGCGACGCGGCCTGGAATGCCGAAGTCACCGGCATCGCTCGTCCACTTCTGTAACGCGCACCCGTACTCTGCGAAAGAGCCAGTGAACCACGTCCCAGCGGCAGCGAAGTCTCGCACCTGCGCTACTTGGCGTCGCGCCTCAGCATGACGGACACTCTGCCATGGCCAATCCCACATCCACGCCGCCCGACGCCGTCGCCGAGCGTCCCGCCGCGAAGCCCGGCGATCCTGTCTGCGGCCGCTGTGGCTATCTCCTTGTCGGGCTTGGCAACATCGGCCAATGCCCCGAGTGTGGCGGCAACCTCATCGATGTGCTCGTGCGCTCCAAGGGTGAACTCCGCGAAGGCCGCCGCTATCGCTCCAAGGCCACGCTGCTGGGCTGGCCCCTCGTTGACGTTGCCTTCGGCCCCCACAAGGACGAGCGGATGGGTGTCGCCCGGGGCTGGATCGCGGCGGGCGATGTCGCCTTCGGCGGCGTGGCCATCGGCGGCGCGTGGAGCGTCGGAATCGTGTCGGTCGGCGGCGCGGGCAGCCTCGGCCTCATCAGCGCCTTCGGCGGCGGCACGGCCTTTGGTGGCATGACGTCACTCGCTGGCGGCATGGCACTCGGAACCGGCCTCACAGTCGGCGGCGGCGCTGCCGCGGGCGGCATCGCCGTCGCCGGTGGTGCCGGCGCAGGATTCATCTCAAGCGCCACCGTCAGTGCCGGTTACTACGCACGCGGTATCGTCGTCACAGGCGAGTTTCTCATCGCGCCGCGCCGCACCGACCCTGAAGCACGCGACGTCTTCACCACGCTTAATCCCTTCATCGGCAGCCGCGGCCTGCCCCTGCGCGCCGGTGCCACTGTCCTCTCCGTTGGGCTCGGTGCCGCGATCTTGATTGCGCTTCTTGCCTTGGTCCTCAGCCGCAAGCCGCGCGCCGCCGCCTGATCGTGGTATCTTGAGCCCCACCGCGCGAAGGCCCCGTCAGGGCCGCACCCGCGCGGGTCGGCGCGGCCCAGAATCATGCCAAACCTCTACGATATCTCGCCCGTAATCTCGCCGCGCCTCATGGTCTGGCCCGGCGACACTCCCCCAACGCGCGAGGTGCTCTGCGAGCTCGATAAGGGCGACAGCGTCACGCTCTCAACACTCCGCACCACCGTCCATCTGGGTGCGCACGCCGACGGCCCCAACCACTACGGCCCCGGCGCGAGATCCATCGAGCAGCAAAGCCTGACGCACTACCTCGGCGCCTGCCGCGTCGTGGACGCGAAGGTCGAGCGCGGCACGCGCATCGAGCCTCGTCACATCGTCGGCGGCGTCGGCGCCATCCGCGAGAAGCGCGTCCTCATCCGCAGCGGCACCTTTCCAGACTTCTCAAAGTGGAACAGCGACTTCGCGGGCCTCTCCGTCGCACTTGTTGACGCTCTTGCATCGCGCGGCGTCATCACCATCGGCGTCGACACGCCCAGCGTCGATCTGCAAGACTCCAAGGACCTCCCCGCCCACAAGGCCATCCTCAGGCACGACATCGCCATCATCGAGGGCCTCAGGCTCGAAGGCGTCCCCGCCGGAACCTACGAACTCATCGCGCTCCCGCTCCCGCTCGAGGGATTCGATGGAAGCCCGGTGAGGGCAGTGCTCCGAAGAGGGAGGCACTAGCGCAGCCTGCCAAGTACCAGCGACTTCGCAGCGATCTCTGTGGCGGATCCGCCACTCACCGCGGCATGTTGGAGAGAGTGTGGTCGGATCGCGCCATGTCACTTCCGCCGATAGTTGGTTGCACGAGCCTGCGCTGGCGGATGTGCTCGGTGCCGAGCTGGCCGCAGGCGCCCATCATGTCGCGGCCCTTGGTGCGGCGGCGCTTGGCGAAGACGCCCAGGTCCATGAGCCAGCGCAGGAACTGAGCGACATGTTCTTCAGAGGGCGCGGGCCATGGCGACTCTCGGCGCGGGTTGTACGGAATGAGGTTGAGGATGGCCATGACGCGTGCACCGTTGATGCGGCCGTTGCTCAGGAGGCCAAAGGGCGTCATGAACTCGGCAATCTGGCGGGCGTGGTCGATGGTGTCGTTGACGCCGGGGATCAGGACGTACTCGATGCAGACCTTGTTGCCGCTGGTCTGGGGCCACGCGAGAAGGGCCTTCTGAATGTCGGCGAGGTTCCAGCGCCGGTTGATGGGCATGATCTTGGAGCGATCGGTGTCGTTGGGCGCGTTCAGCGAAAGGGCCAGCCCCAGACGATGCCAGCCTGGCGTGCGAACGTGGCGAGAGAGCTTCTCGATGCCATCGACGCGGCCGACGGTTGAGATGCAGATCTGGCTGATGGCCACGTGCGGTCCGTTGTGGTCTTTGAGGACCGCGATGGCCCTGATGACCTCGTCGAGATTGTCCATGGGTTCGCCCATGCCCATGAAGACGATGTTCTTGGGGCGGATGCCGATGCGGTGGGCCGCGTTCCACCACTGCGAAACAATCTCCGCAGCGGTCAGGGAGCGGATGAGGCCCATCTGCCCGGTCTCACAGAAGGTGCAACCCATGGCGCAGCCAACCTGGCTGGAGACGCAGAGGGTGTAGGTGGGCTGGCCGGAGCCGCCGATCATGGGGATCAGCACGCTCTCGATATCAAGAGTCTCGAAGCGGTGGGAGACGTCGCGCCCGGAGCCAGAGCCAGAGCCAGAGCCGGGGGCGTCCGGGTCGCCAGAGGCTGGCGCGGCCGGGTCATGGCCGAAGGCAAAGGTTGGCTCGGTGTGGACGTGGTTGGCCGGGCGGGTTTCAAGGCGGGAGAGGAACTTGACGACCTCCCCCTCGGGCGACTGCTCGCGCAGCGTTTGGACGATGGGAGGAACGGCCGCGGCCGCGCCGGGAATGTCGAGATTGCCCTCGCGAAAGAGTGCTCGATATGCGGCGAGGGCGCCTGAACGGCCTCCCTTGCCATCGTGGCGGATGGCGCCAGCGCGTTGGGCGACGAAGTCTTCGCTGGTGAGGGCCAGGGGGCTGCTAACGAGGGATTGTGCTGGGGCGGTAGCGTCCACGAGTGATCGTAAGGGGCCACAAACGCCGAAGTTGGAGGATTGTAAACTCCGACGTTGGACGGAAAAGCCGCTTGTGCGGCGTCTTGGAAGTTGGTAGTCTCTCGACAGATCCCGACTCCGGGAAGAATGCGACCACTGCCTGGCAGGCTTGTCGCGGGCAGGCGGCCGGTCAGAAAGAATCGAGCTGCGTGTGTCGCTCGCAAAGATGGAGGCCTTCTATGGCGGCTTGGACACGTCCTGTGGCTCGCGGCTTTACGCTGATTGAGCTCTTAGTGGTGATCGCCATCATCGCGGTACTGATTGGTCTGCTGCTTCCGGCGTTGGGGAAGGCGCGTGAGGCCGGGCGGACGGTCAAGTGCCTGTCAAATGTTAAGCAGTTCGGGCTGGCCTCGATCTCCTACGCGCAGGACTTCAAGGACCAGATCTGGCCTGTGGCGAAGCGCAATCCGACGACGGGTGCGCGGTTCTGGGATCCAGAGACGAGCCCGCCGCCGCCGCCAGCGCCTCCGGCGACCAACGTTGCGTTGTGGGCCCAGCGCGTGGTGAACGGATCTCGCGTGCCCGGTTTCATGTACGACTATGTGTCGGACGCGCACTACGTAGGCGAGTGCCCGACGAACAAGCGCCGGTCGACGTCGGGTGTTGAGTACGCGAACATGTGGTCGTCGCGTACAGGCGTGGACTTCGACTACACGATGTTCGATGAGACCGAAGGTGCCAAGCTCGGCCTCTGGATCCAGGTCGGGTACGCCCCGCCGACGATGGCCCACAGCTGGGTCGCGAGCTTCTCGGCGGTGCGCGCGATGACGATGTTCCCGTCGCTGCCGATCTTCGTCGAGGAGTCGAGCGAGTTCTGGAACGGCACGTACCGCGACGGGATGTTCGGCAACGAGGACCAGGTCGCGCAGCGTCACGGCAACGGCGGGCACATGAGCCTGCTCGACGGGAGCTCGATCCTCTTCAAGCCGCCGACGGACAACCGCCCGGCGACTCAGGATCGAAACAGCGATTTTGAGGCCAACGACATCTACGGCAACGTGAAGGGGAACGCGAACACCTGGTTCAACATGTCCGATGCGGACTGGCGCTGGGGGCGGCAGCAGCCCTACGGATGGATCAATTCGCCGCGGTGATGGGACATGATCATGCCATGATCACGTCCGCTTGTTTCCGATCCCGATCCCCTTCTGGCCGCCCTTATCCTTATCAACTTAGCCGCGCTTCGAACCGCCCGAACCACCGCGCTCGGATCCGCCAGAGGCCTTGAGCTTCTGTGACTCAGCGACTTTCTTTTCGCAGGCGGCGAGCAGTTGCGCCGCCGACTTGGCGCCGCTTGGGTTGGCGTACATGCCAGCAGCCTTTGAGACTTCGAGCAAGAGTGCGGAGATCTTTTGCACCTTGCCAACGGCGATCTTCAGCTTCTCAATGTCCGCAGCATGAGTGGTGTACTCGGCGACCACCTCGGCTTTGGGGAGGTGGTACTTCTTGGTCATCTCGCCGATGATCGCGTCTTGCTTCTGGACGCTGGTCTTGAGGGCGGATGCGGCCGAGCGGATGGCGGCTTCCATGGAAGAGCTCCTTGAGGGATTATGACCTCCCCGAGAATCTACCAGATTGGACTGTCGCGTGGCAGGGGTTGGACGAAGAAACTTTGAATTTTCGCGATGTTCGTCGGGCGCGTTCCTTGCCGGTTTGCACGAATCGCAGGCGTACGCGTGTACGGGAGCATGGACAAAATGCCACACGGCGCAGCGAAGGTGTGCCTACGGGGCCCGAGTTCCGGCGGCGATCGGCGTTACTCGTCGTCGGCTTGGGGATGCTTGGTCTTGCCCTTGGCGGGTGCGTCGTCGAAGTAGTCGCCCGCGTCCTCGCTGAAGCGGCCCGGGTCCACGATCTCGGTGTACTCGTCGCTGAGGAGCTCGTCGCCGAGGGCCTCGAAGGCGTTCTCGTCGAAGGGCTTGGTGCCGATCGTGCGGCCAGCGAGACGCTGGCTCACGCCCTTGCGGCCGGGCTTGATGCGGACCTGACCGTCTGGTCCGTCGGCCATGTCACCCTCGCGCTGGCGCCGGGCACGGACGACGATGCGCATCGGGACCTCGCTGAAGGGAAGTTCCTCGCGGAAGCGGTTCTCGAGGAATCTGAGATAGTTGGGCCGGAACATCTCTGGGAAGTTGACCACGAGTGTGATCGTCGGGGGCAGGACGCCAGTCTGCGCGACGTAGTACATCTTCGCGAAGCGGCCCTTGAGGTCGGTCGGGCCGCGCTGCGCGACGATGGCGCGCACGAGGCGATTGAGCTTGCCGGTGGTGACGCGCTGTGAGGACTGATCCATGAGCTCGAAGGCGAGTTCGATGGTTTCCTTGACGTTGAGGCCGGACTTGCCGGACATGAAGGCGATGGGCGCGTACCAGAGTCCCTTGAGTTCGGCGCGAACGTAGTCCTCGTAGATCTCGGTGGTGATGGGCTTGCCCTTGCGGTCCTTGCGGCCGCGGGTGAGGTCCCACTTGTTGACAACGATCATCGCGGGCTTGAAGGCCTTCTGGGCCATCATCGCGAGGTGCTCGTCGACCTGGCTGATCTTCACCGTGGCGTCGAGCAGGATCAGGATGATGTCCGCACGATCAACGGCCCGCTGGAGGCGATCCAGCGAGTAGACGTCGATCATGTTCTGGAAACTCTTCTTCTTGCGAAGGCCCGCGGTATCGATAGCGACCAGAGAGCGGCCGTCGAGCTCGAGGCGAACGTCGACCGCGTCGCGCGTGGTGCCAGCGATCTCGCTCACGATCATGCGCGGTGCGCCAGCGAGGGTGTTAACGAGCGTGGACTTGCCAGCGTTTCGCTTGCCGACAATGGCGAGCATGAGGTCGGCGTGGGGACGCTTCTCCTTCTCGCCCTGCGCGGGCAGAAGGTCATAGACCGTCTCCATGAAGTCGCGCCGGAAGTAGTTGGTCTTGGCCGAGACCGGGATCGGCTCGCCGAAGCCCAGGGCGCTGAGCTCGTGCGCGTGCAGCTCCCACTTGGGGCCGTCGACCTTGGTGGCGACGACGCGGATGGGCGTTGGGACCAGCGGCGCGGCGGGCAGTTCGGCGTCGGCCTCGGTGCTTGCGTTTGTGGATGCGCCGACCTTCTTGGCCTTCTTCTTGGCGAGTGCCTTCTTGTCGTGCTGAGTCTTTGAGCCTCCCCGGCCCGCGGCGGGCCCGAGGCGCTGCTCGCGAAGAAGGCGCGCGACCTCCTGATCCTGCGGCGTGATGCCCTGCTGGACATCAACGCAAAAGAGAACCAGGTCCGCGTTGCCGACGGCCTGCTGGATCTGGAACTCGATGGAGTCGGTGAGCTTGGTGAGGTCGTTGCCGATCTCATCGAACTTGACGCCCTGCGCAACATAGACGCCAAAGCCGCCCGTATCGACGAACTCGATGGCCTTGGTGTCCTCGCCCCTGGTGGGTCCGTCGACCTCGACGATGGCGGTCACGCGGTCGCGCGTGGTGCCAGCGGAGGGATCAACAATTGAAACCTTCGCCCCCGCGATCATGTTCATGAGGGAGCTTTTACCGACGTTTGGCCGGCCGACGATCGCAACGCGAGGAATGGGCATGGCGACAGGGTAGGTTCGGGAATCGCACTTTCTCGCATCGCGCGAGGTGCTGGGAGGGATAATCCTCCGATGGAGCAAACGCCGGTCATCGTGGGTCCGACGGCGGGGGGCAAGACCGGCCTTGCGATCGGGCTTGCGCGGGCCCTCCTGGCGCACGGGCAGCGGGCGGAAGTTGTGACGGCGGACGCGTTCCAGGTGTATCGCGGCATGGACATTGGAACGGCCAAGCCCACGCTGGAAGAGCGGGCCGGGATCGTCCATCATTTGATCGACATCGTGGAGTCGCGGGACCGATTTACTGCGTCGGAGTGGCTGGCTCGCGCGAAGGCCGTGATTGCGGACTGCCGCGAGAGGGGCGTGGTGCCGATCGTGGTGGGGGGGACGCATCTCTATGTGAAGTTGCTGATGGACGGCATGTTTGAGGGACCCGGCGCGGATGAGGCGTTGCGTGAGGAACTGCGGGCGATGGAGCCGTCGGCGCTGCGAGCGGAGTTGGAGTGCGTGGACCCTGACGCCGCCGGACGTCTGCATCCCAACGACGTTCGCCGCACGATCCGGGCCGTTGAGGTCTTTCGTCTGACAGGCGTACCGATTAGCCGTCACCAGGCGCAGTGGAATCGAGATGAAGCGCGGTCGCAGGAGGCGGAGTTCAGGCTCATCGAGCTTGAGTGGCCAACGGAACTGATCAATCGTCGGATCAACGCGCGGGTGCGGCTCATGATGGAGCGCGGGCTGCTGGAGGAAGTGCGGCGACTGCGCGACGCGGGCGCGTTCGAGGCGGCGGGCCAGGGGAACCAGGCGCGAGAGGCGTTGGGGTACAAGCAGCTTCTAGCGCATCTCGAAGAGCGCTGCACGCTGGATGAGGCGGTGGAGCGCATCAAGATTGATACAAGGCACTTGGGCAAATCACAGCGGACGTGGCTCAGAAGGCTGCGGACAACGCCGCGAGGCGTGTGGATCGACGCGGGAGCGCTCGAGGAGCGGGAATGGGTGGGGAGGGCACTGGGGACCGGGGGAGAGGCATTCGGCATTCGTGCTTAAGGATTAGGAAAGGCAGTCTGGTGCGAGGTTGATGGTTGTTCTAACCGCGAATACCTATTTCCGAATGCCTGTACCTGCTGTCGACGAGAAGAAGGCATCGAGGCACGCGGCATCAAGGCATCGAGTTCTGGAGTTCACCGTGGCCGGTCGGAAGCATCGGACGAGTGTGGATGATGGGCCGCCTCCAGGCGTGAGATCGGTGCGCCGGGTGTCTTTGAGGGGTACGTGCGGCGGCACATGTGGGCGTTTCTCGTGCTCTTCCTGATCAGCCCGCTGATCGTGATGGCGATCTTCGGGCTCTCGATGGGGCTGGCGACGCTGCTGATGCCGCGTCTGTTGGTGGTGGGTGTGCTGGTGGGATGTGGGTGGTGGTTCGCCAGCGTGAACTGAGGATCCTGCGCGAGATGCGGTTTCGCAGGTGCTTGAAGTGCCGTTATGACCTCTCTGGAAGCCCCGAACAGGGCATGTGCCCGGAGTGCGGCGTCGAGTACAAGGGGGCATTGGTGGAGCGGTCATGGCGGTACACGTACGACGAGGTGATGGAGGCAGACGGCACTAGTGACTAGGGACTGGGGGGAGGGGCGGAACCACCTCTGCCGCCGTACGCATGTTCCGTAAAGGAGCGCGTATGAGACTCTGGGGCGGCGGACCACTGCTGACTCGTATTGAGCACGCTTTCGGTGGGGCGTGTTTCCGGGCTTCCCGCTCGCTCTGTTGGCCGCGGTCGTCGCCAGTCTGTCAGGGCAGACACGCGGGTGGTTGGTCGCAACGTCGTTGTTCTTCTTCGCTTTCGCCGTTGTCTGTTCAGAGTTGATGCGGGCGCGTCTTCGTGCGTCCCTAGAGCGGCTGCGTGCGGAGCGATTTAAGCATTGCTCCGGTTGTCGATACGATCTACATCGACTGCCCGAGTTCGGCAAGTGCCCAGAGTGTGCGCTAGGGTACTCGCCGACGAGCCTGCGCGAGGCATGGGAGAGAGCTATAAGGGGTGGTTGGAGAGTGGGAGGGCGAGCGGCGGCGACTGATGCGGTTGTCCGACAGTACGAATTTTGTTTGGTATTTCTTCGCGGCTCGGGCTTGACTTCGCCCCCTGACCCATGCTTTCCTTGCTTGTCGCGGCGGGCGGGCGGACGGGACGAATCCCAACGAGTCCGGCTGGTATGGGCGTCTTAAGGGCGTGCTCCGCGTCGTTGCGACTTCACATGGCCAAGAAAACCGCTGCCAAGTCCGCCGCCAAGCCCCGGAGCCGGGGTTCTAAGTCTACTGGGAAGGCGGGAGTGACCAAGGCCGAAGCCGCGCCGTTCGAGGCGGGTCAAACGGACGGTGGTTCCAGCATGGCGAAGCCCGCGGCGAAGTCGCCGCCGAAGGCTGGCGTGGGGGGGAAGCGGACGGCCCGCTCGTACAAGAGCGCGTATGTGCCGGGGTCAGGCAAGGACCGGCACCTGGTGATCGTGGAATCGCCGAGCAAGGCCAAGACCATCAATAAGTATCTGGGGCGCGAGTATCTTGTCCTTGCGAGTGTCGGGCACGTGCGTGACCTTCCGAGCCGGAATCCAAAGGGCGTGAAGAGCCCGGTGCCGGGCGTGGACCTTGAGAAGAGGTTTGAGCCGACGTACGTGGTCAGCGAGGGGAAGGAGCGGGTGATCGCCGACCTCAAGCGTGCGGCGAAGGAAGCGACGAGCACGGGGCATGAGGTCTGGTTCGCGACGGACTTGGATCGCGAGGGTGAGGCGATCGCGTGGCACCTGGCGCAGGAGCTTGGGATCGCGTCGTCGGTCGCAAAGCGGGTGGTCTTCCCCGCGATCACGAAGGCGGAGATCGAGAAGGCCTTCAAGAATCCGCACCCGATCAACGAGGACCGCGTAAACGCGCAGCAGGCGCGCCGAATCCTGGACCGGATCGTGGGGTACCAGGTCTCGCCGCTGCTGTGGAAGAAGGTGGCGCGGGGGCTGTCTGCCGGGCGCGTGCAGAGCGTGGCGGTGCGTGTGGTGGTGGAGCGCGAGCGAGAGATCAGGGCGTTCGTCCCCGATGAGTACTGGGCCGTCTCAGCGGCGTTCACGGATGCGCTCGAGAAGGCACCGGGCGTGGCCGCGGCGTTTGCGAAGTTCATTGCGACGCCGGTGCCGGGGCGCGCGATGAAGGACGGCTCGGTCGGGCCGATGGGCAAGGCGACGCAGAAATCTCAGAACATCTGGCTCGGTGAGAACGGCTCGTTCCGCGCCGAGCTTGTCGAGGTTGGCGGCGAGAAGTTTGATCTTGGTGTGCTGTCAACGGCGACCAGCATCAAGAGCGCGGCGGAGCAGATCGCCGAGCGCTGCGCCGTGGTCGCCAAGGCCGTGGGCATGCGGAACATCCGCCTGGACGTGCGCGAGGATGCGAGCGGGAAGGGTCCGGCCCGGTACGTGCGGACGATCTCGGGAGAGATTGATCCCTCGACGAAGTACGCGATCGAGTCGATCGAGACCAAGCGCACGAGCAGCCGCCCGGCTCCGCCCTACATCACGAGCACGCTGCAGCAGGCTGGTGCGAATAGGCTTGGCTTCGCGTCGCAGCGGACGATGCGGGCGGCGCAGCAGTTGTACGAGGGTGTGGACATTCCCGGCGAGGGTCCGGTCGGTCTCATCACGTACATGCGTACGGACTCGACGAACATCTCTGGCGAAGCGCTGGACGCGCTGCGATCGTACATCGGGAAGCGGTTTGGCGACAAGTACCTGCCCGAGAAGCCCAACTTCTTCAGCAGCTCGAACAAGGACTCGCAGGAGGCCCACGAGGCGATCCGTCCGACGAACGTGGAGCTGACTCCTCAGAAGGTCGCGCGGGCGCTGAACCCGGACCAGTTGAGGTTGTACACGCTGATCTGGGAGCGGGCGGTGGCGTGCCAGATGACGCCCGGGCAGTGGGACTCGACCGCGATCACGATCAAGGGCGGCACGGACGCGGCGAGACCGTGCTCGTTCAGGGCGACCGGGCGGGTGCTGGTGTTCGATGGCTTCTATAAGGTAGCGGGCGTGCCGCAGAGCGCCGACGAACAGACGCTGCCCCGGGTGAGTGAGAAGCAGGCGCTGGCGCCGGTGCACGCGGACGCGCTTCAGAAGTTCACGAGCCCGCCCGCGCGGTTTACCGAGGCGAGCCTGATCAAGATCCTGGAGCAGGAGGGGATCGGGCGGCCCAGCACATACGCCTCGATCATCTCGGTCATCCAGGACCGCAACTACGTGGAGAAGCTAGGGGGACCGTTCTACGCGACCGACCTTGGCGAGGTCGTGACAGACAAGCTCATCGAGGCGTTCCCCGAGATTCTGAACGTGGGGTACACGCGCGAGATGGAGGAGCAGCTCGACAAGGTCGAGGACGATCACCTCGACTGGGTCGAGATGCTCCGGAAGTTCTACGGCCCCTTCAAAAAGCAGCTCGCGATCGCGGAGACCGCGCTGGTCCACGCCAAGGCCGAGCAGACTCCAGCTCCGGCGGAGTACACATGCCCAACCTGCGAGAAGGAAGGGCGCGGCAAGAGCCCGCTGGTCTATCGCTTCGGAAAGAATGGGCGGTTCCTGTCGTGCTCGCGGTTCAACGAGGGCGTGTGCAAGTATGCGAGCCCGGTGGATCGCGACGGCAAGCCGCGCCCCGCGGCGGCGACTGTGGACGTCGCGTGCCACAAGTGCGGGAGCGCGATGACCAAGCGCGTCGGGCGCTTCGGCCCGTTCCTTGGCTGCTCGATGTACGCCGACAAGGACAAGCCCTGCGACGGGCTGCTGAACCTTGACAAGAAGGGGCGCGTGGAAGCGCCGAGCGTGAAGCCGCTAACGACGGAGTTGCCGTGCGCAATCTGCGAGGCGGCGCTCTATCTCCGGACTGGCGTGCGCGGCCCCTGGCTCTCCTGCTCGCGGTTCCCAAAGTGCCGCGGACGCGGGAAGTGGGCGGAGATTCCCGATGCGCAGCGCGAGGCGCTGGAACTGGCCCTGTCGAAGCACGAGGCTGAAAACCCGACCCCGATCATCCGGACGATGTCCGGCAAGGCGCTGACGGACGCGAAGGGCAAGCCGCTGCCAGACGCAAGGCCGGTGGGCGGCGAGTCCGAAGAGAGCATGAGCCTGGAGGCGCTGGCGGATGAGGTTGGGGTGTAGGTTCCGACGGAGCGCCGGGGGATCGGCATGCCAGAGGTCTTTCGCGTCGGATCACTGGCCTCTATCTTCTTTTACTCGAACGAGGGGAACGAGCCTCCGCACATCCATGTCAGACGCGGGTCGAGCGACTCGGATGCGGCTGGGAAGTGTCGGCTTGAGCCGGTCGGGAAGGTCTTTTCGGAGGGCTTCATTGCCCGTGAGCGAACCCGAATAGAGTCCATTGTGCGAGAGCGTTACCAGGAGTTGCGTGACGCTTGGAACAAGCATTTCGGTCGGTCTTGAAGCGTCGGTTGCTCGGGTGGTCGACGCTCTTGTGACACGTGTCGGGGGCGAGCCGCTGCTTCTGGTGCTCCTTCGCGATGGACGCGCGCTTGGGCTCGCGCTCTGGCTGTATCCGACGCTTCTCTTGGCGTCGCCCGCGACGCGCTGGCGTTGGGAGCTGATCGCGGGCGGCCGCGGAGTGCGATGGCCCGGCCTTGACCTCGACCTCTCGGTGAGCGAGATGCTCGCAGGAACACCAGACGTGACGCGCGCCGCGAAGAAGTCCGTGAAGGCGCTGGACCTTCGTGGGTTTGCGCGAGCACTCGCGCAGCACCGGACCATGCGCCGCGCTGGTTGAGATCACTCCTCCAGCGTCTTCTTCCGCCGCAGCACGTGGTGGTAGTGCTGGGCGAACCTGTGTGCCTCGTCGCGGATGGCCTGGCAGAGCTTGAGGGCGATGTTGGTGCGAGGAAGCCGGATCGGCTCGGTGCGTTCCTGCACGTAGATCAGTTCTTCCTTCTTCGCGAGCGAGATCACCATCGGGGGCTTGCGCATCAGGAGTGCGAAGGCTTCGAGGGCCGCGTGGAGCTGGCCGAGGCCGCCGTCGATGATGATGACGTCGGGGTAGAGCTCCTGGCCGTCGCCAGCCTCGCGGTATCTGCGGCAGACAACTTCGCGGATGCTCGCATAGTCGTCGTTGCCCCCCTCCACGGTCTTGATGCGATACCGCCGGTACTCGCTCTTGAATGGGCGGCCGTCAATGAAGCTGACTTTGCTGCCCACGGTCTCGCCGCCCTTGAGGTGCGCGATGTCGATGCACTCGACGCAGCGGATGGCCTCGTCGAGGCCGAGGACTTTCTGCAGGGCGCGCAGGGCTTTGTCGGGCTCAAAGATCATGCTCTCGGCCTCGGGCTGCCAACCGTCGGACATCTCGGCCCGGTCGCCGAGCTTCTCGATGGCGCGGAGCTGGTCGCGCAGCGCAGCGGCCTTCTCGTACTTTCGCTGGCCCGCCGCGGCGTTCATCTCCTCGCTCAGCTCGCGCAGCATCTGGCTGCGCTTGCTCGTCAGGAAGCGCGTGAAGCGCTCGACGTCCTCGCGGTATGGCTCCTTGCCGATCTTGTCGGCGCACGGCGCGGTGCACTGGTTGATCGAATAGAGCAGGCACGGCCTGAAGCGCGCGTTGCCCGGCGCGTTGGCGATGATGTCGAGCTTGCAGGTTCGGAACTTGAAGACGCGCTGCAGCATCGCAACCGCCTCGCGTAGCGCGCTGGCAGAGGCAAACGGGCCATAGATCTTTGCGCTCTTCATCTCGGGAGCGATCGTGCCATCATCGCGCACGCCCGCCGGGTTGCGCGTGACGAAGATGCGCGGGAAGTCCTCGCGGGTCGTCACAACGAGGTAGGGGAACGTCTTGTCGTCCGTGAGCCGCACGTTGAAGCGAGGGCGGATGTCCTTGATGAGGCGATTCTCGGTCAGGAGCGCTTCCCACTCGCTCTCGCAGAGGAGGAACTCGAAGTCGTGCACGTGATCCAGAAGTTCCTGCTTCTTGCCGCCCAGGTCTGCGGAGGGGACGAAGTAGCTCGAGACGCGCTCGGGGAGTGCCGCGGCCTTGCCGACGTAGAGAACCACGCCGGTGGAGTCTTTCATGAGATAGACACCGGGGACTCTTGCGAGCTGGCGCGACTTGCCCAGCAGTCGCGCGAGTCGCAGCTCGCGCGACTCCGTGCCCCAGGGGGGCGGCGCGTTCTTGTCGAGGAAGCCCTCGGCGTCGGTGGGTGCTGGGATCGGGTCGTCGGGCACGCATGACTCTACCGCGGCCGTTTGAGGTGGGAAGCTGGCGTTGAGCCAGCCTCCAGGCGGGCTGTCTCAACTCCGCGAGCAGCTCACGAGGCGTTGCATTACGGCTCGCGATTGCCATGAACGGCTAGAGGGGCCGAGAATTGTGGCCGCGGCGCTCGATGCGGCTGAAGTGGGCTTGGTGCCGGGCCGATGTCGAGCGACGGAGGGTGTGGTGCTTAGCGCTAGTGCGCTGCGGCTCGAACACCTGATTGATGGGAGTGTCCGAGCGGACACATGAAAAAGGGGTTCGAGCATGGGCCCGATACATCGTTGGACCATCTCGAGCAAGATCATTGGGATGGTGGCGATCCTCGTCGTCGGGGCGGTGATGCTGAACACCTGGGTAATCGCCGATGGTGCTCGCGCGGCTTCGATTCGTGCTATTGAGCGCGAGGCGGCGGCGATCACGGCGGTTGCCGAGCACATCGGTGAGTTCAACGCGCGGCATGGTGCGCAGGGAGCAGACGGTGAGTTGTCCGCGTGCGGCGTCGAGGCGTGGCTTGATGCACGCACGGTGGTCGAGCGTGATGGACTTCGGATCGGCGTTGTGGGATATGCGTCGCGCGAGCCGCGCGATGAGACCAGTGCCCTTGGATTCCGAGGGCGGATGCTTTCGGAACTTCGGGACGCTACGCGGACTGGCGGCAGCGGCACGCTCACGCGGGTTGATCACGCGACGAACTCGCTCTACTTCATGCGCGCAGTTCGCACGCAGCGGTCGTGCATCGAGTGTCACGGCGAGTCGGGCGCGAGCGTCGCGACGAGTGCGCAACGCGTGATGCTCGCGGCCCGCGCGGGCCGTGGGCTGCGCGAGGGCGAGATCGATGGTGCGCTCGAGGTGGTCATGCCGCTGGCGGGAATTGATGATCAGAGCGCGTCTCTCGCACTCGGCGGTGTGGTGTGGGCGCTGGTTGCTGCGGGTGCTGGCGTTGGCCTCCTCGCGTTCGTGCTGCGGCGGATGCTGGACGCACGGCTGCGCGTGCTTGTCGAGATGGTCGAATCGCTGGAGCGGGGCGAGCTCACGCGGCGCGACTCGGTTAACGGGAGCGATCAGATTGGGCGGATCGGCAGGGCCATTCGCGTGATCGCGATGCGTCTGAGAGCTTCAGTCGCGGAGGTTGCGGGCGTGACGCGTGAGGTCGCGGCGGTCTCCGCACGACTTGCGTCGCTGGAGCCAGCGACGGATGCGGCGCACGGACACGCCAGCCTGGATCGTGCACGGCTTGCGGCGGCGATCAGCGAGATGTCGTCGGGGCTGGCAACGCTTGCGAGGTCTGGGCAGGAGGCCTGCGTTGCGGCGAGCGAGTCTGCCGCGGCGGGAGCCGAGAGTGCCGAGGTGCTTCAGCGGGCAAGCGTCGCGATCGTGGAAGTGGGGCAGGAGGCGGGTCCATCGGCTGTTTCGGTCGCGGCCATTGGCGCGCGGGGTGATTGCATCGTGCAGCTTGCTGCGCTGATCAGCGAGCTCGCGGACGAGACGAATCTGCTGGCGCTCAACGCCGCGATTGAGGCAGCGCGTGGGGGCGATGATGGCCGCGGCTTCGCGATGGTCGCCGAAGAGGTTCGCAAGCAGGCCGAACTCACCGCACGCGCGAGCGAAGAGGTGACGCTGGCGATCAAGGAGCTGCAGCGCGAGGCGCTGGGTGTCGCGCAGGGCATCGAGGCTGACCGTGATCGGCTTGATCGCGGCGCGGCGGTGCTCGTTGAAGCGAGCGAGGCCCTGACACGGATGGCGAGCATCTCGCAAGCCGCCACGGGCGTGGTAGGGTCGATCACCAGCGAGGTTGAGGCGCGCGGCGAGATGGCAGAGAGTCTCGCGAGGAGTCTTGCAGAGATCATCACCGACGAGCGCGGCAGCGATGCGGGCTCGGAGCGGGCGCACGCGGCGATGGTCCTTGGTGAACAGTCCGAGAAGCTGCAGGCCCTAGTCGCGCGATTTCGGCTTTGAACACACTGGGATTGCCGCTCCTTCGCTTGGCGATGCGGCGAGGCAACCATCGCGCGTTGGGATTGGAGCAAGGACTTCGACGCAAGCGACATCCAGACGGGGACACGCCGTGAAGTTGGGCGGTCTGGGCGTCGATGTTGAGGTCGGCGGTCTGGGCGATCCGCCTCAGAAACTTCGCTCGCGGGAACCAGATGGCCAAGCGTCGAGACGACAAACTCAAGGAAGAGACCGCCACGACCGCCAACGGTCTGGACTGGTCGCGCAAGACTGTCTTCACGACTGGTGAGGCGGCCGAGGTCTGCAACGTGAGTCAGCAGACGATCATCCGGAGCTTTGATGCCGGGCGGCTCTCTGGGTTCAAGGTGCCGGGGAGCAAGTTCCGGCGGATTCCGCGTGAGGAACTGGTGAGGTTCATGCGGTCCAACGGCATGCCGCTGGAAGTGATTTCTGCTCGGTCCGCGCGGGTGTTGTGCGTCTGCGAGGCGGGGCTTGGCGCGGAGCTGCGCCGCGCGTTTGATGGTGTCGATGGGATCGATCTGCGAGTGTGCGAGGATGGGTTTGAGGGCGGGCTGCTGGTGGAGCGGCTGCGTCCGGCTTGTGTGATCCTTGATGCGTCGGTGCTTGGTGATCGGCTCGCGCACGCGTGCCGCGCGTGCCGCGAGGGCGATGCAAGCCGCGGGACGCTGGTGCTGGTGGTGCGAAGCGAGCCCGTCGCGATGGCGGACGGCTCGATTCGTGAGGGTGATGCGGCGCTGATTCGCCGTTGGGTTGAGCAGTCGATGGCGAGCATGCGGAGTGGGGCCATGGCTACTCAGACACGGGGACACGGCTGATGGCAATCAAGCCCGGCACAGTTGAGGCGATTCTCACCAAGCTTGGCGAGCTCCCGACGCTTCCGTCGGTAGCGACGCGCCTGCTCAGCGCGGGCTCGACTGATAAGGCCGAGATTGATGAGATCGCGAAGATCATCGAGACAGATCCGGCGCTGACAGCGCGGATCCTGGGCCTTTGCAGACGCTCGGACCGCGGGCTTGGCGATCGCGTCACGACGGTGAAGCGTGCGGTGGTGATGCTCGGGCTTGAGTCGGTGCGTGCCGCGGCGCTCTCGGTGTGTGTCTATGACACGCTCGGGAAGGATGTCGAGGAAGAGCGTCGACAGATCGATGAGGCGAGCGCCGCGAAGGCGGGCAACGGCGAGGGAGTTGCGTTTGATCGCAATGGATTCTGGAAGTACTCGATCGCGGTGGCGTGTGCCGCGGAGCTGATCGCGGGCGAGAATGCCCGGCTGCGGATCGTTCCCGAGGAGGCCTTCCTCGCGGGGCTGATGCACGGCGTGGGGAAGCTTGCGCTGGCCCACGTGCTGCCCCGGGCGTATGGCCAGGTGCTGCGGCTGGCGCAAATGCGAGCAATCGACGCGCCCGCCGTTGAGCGAGAGCTTTTGGGCATCGACCATCACACTGCGGGCCGGCGTCTTGCGGAGCACTGGGGCCTGCCGGAGCATGTGCAGCGCGTGATCTGGCTGCACGCGCAGCCGGATCTGTGGCCAGCCGCAGGTGAGGGCCCCGGCATGGTCAAGCTGGTGGCGCTGGCGCGGGCGCTGTGCCGCCACCTGCACCTTGGCAGCAGCGGCGACTATGGCGTTCCCGATGTTGTGACGCCTCTGGCGGACTCAATGTCGATCCGGCGCGGCGCCCTGGACGCGGTCGTTGGTCCGCTGCACGCCGCGGTTTCGGATCGGCTGCGGGTGCTGGGGCTTGATGAGACCACACCGCCCGCGCTGCTGCTCGAGAGTCTGACGAATGCGAACCGGCAGCTTGCGCTGGTGAACGCGGCGATGCGGCAGCGCTCGCTCGCGAGCCAGGCTCTGGGCATTATGCTCGGCGCGATCCGCGGGATCGTGGCCGAGGCCTCGACGTGCGCGACTGAGGGAGCGGCAGCGAACTTCGTGCTCGGATCGGCGCGGCGTGCCGCGGGGCTCAAACGCGGCGGGATTGTGGTCAGCCGTCCCGATGGCGTGGCGCTGTGGTGCGCCAGCGATACCTCGACGCGGGCGCTGATGGCGCCGGCGTCGCTCGCGCAGGAGCTTGTAGCGGGCGAGATCTCGACCTCCAGCCGCATTGTGCTTGTAGGTGGGGTTGCGCGTGCGGGCGGAATGGACATTGACCCGAGCAACTCGATCGTGATCCTGCTCGGGCACGGGACGTGCATGGTGGGCGAGCGCGAGCCGGGCGCCATGGGCGACGATCGGACGCTGCGCCCGCTGGCGGAGGCGTGGGGAATGCTGATCGCGGCGGCTCGTGATCGCGAGCTTTCTCGGCGCCGCGCCGAGCGGCTCCAAGAGTCGGGGCGGGTCCTGGAGCAGATGCAGCGAGCGTTGGCGGAGAAGGCCGGGTCGCCCGAGTCTGTCGCGCGATCGCAGACGCTGGCCCGCGCAGTGGCGGACCGAATGCCGGTGATTGAGGGCCATGCGGCGATGCTTCGGTCGCGCCGGCTGGAGGCGGCGGATGCCGCGTCGGTGGAGGCGATTCTCGCAGCCGCCGCGATCATCGCAAGCAGCCACGCGGCAAGCCAGCCCGCGAGCCAGCCCGCGAGCCAGATTGCGACCGCGCCGGTCGTGCCTCAGCCAAGCACGCTTAACGCGGCGGTCCCTGTGGCCAAGGCCGCATAGGGCGGCCAGGCCGCCCAAGCAATCCACCCGCTTCAGGCCGCAACCTCCGCAGAATCAGTACAAACCAACGGTTGGCCTCAACCCGTCCCGTCGAGACGCCGATCTCTCGACGGCCCCAAGCCATGAGGACCACGATGCGCCACAATCAAACCGATACACACGATTCACATCGAACTCTACATGGAGCAGACATGCAGGTGCTGGTGGTCTCGCACGAGCCCGCCCGGCGCCGAGATGTCGAGGCCGCGCTCGCGGGTCTGGTCGCGGCGGTCTCTGGTGTGGCGGATTTGCCGGGGCCCGATGCGTGTGGCCACTTTGATGTTGTGCTGATCGATGTTGCCGCGCTCGCTGAGCACAGTGGCTCAACGCTGCTGGTGCCTGCGGGGACGGCGCTCGTGGTGGTGGGGCGTGGGCAGGAAGCGATGGAACTTCGGGCCGCGATGCGCGCGGGCGCGAATGATGTTGTTGATCAGGCTCTGACCGGGAGTGCGCTTCTGAAGCGGCTTGTCGGCGCGTGCGATGTGGCTCGCTCGCGGGCAGCTCGCGCGAGCGCGGATCGCCGCCGCACGACCGACCTTCGGCGCGGTGCGTTGGAGCTTGATCGGGCGCAGACGGAGCTTGATCGGCAGATGGACCGGATCTGTGCGGATCTGTCGAGAGCTCCCGGCTCGCTCTCGCTCCAGGTTCGTGACGTTGCGATGGCGAGCGAGCTCAACACGCTGCTGAGGCAGGAGCTCGAGCTTGAGGGGCTGCTGCGAACAACGCTGGAGTTTGCCGCACGCCGGATCGGGAGCGCGAACGCCGCGATCTTCCTGACCGAGCACGCGGGAGACTTTGGCCTTGGCGCGTACGTGAACTATGACTGCCCGCGCGACACCGCCGAGGAGTTGCTCGAAGAGATGGCTGGCTCGCTCGCGCCGTGCCTGGCGCAGCGCGATGGGGTGGTGTTGCTTGCTCGCAATGAAGACGTGCGCGAGGTGGTGGGAAGCCGGTGCGCCTGGCTGGATGATTCCGCGGTGTGCTCGTGCGTTTGCAAGCCGGATGGGGAGTGCCTGGGCGTGGTCGTCTTCTTCAGGGACGTGCGACAGGGGTTCAGCGAGATCGACCAGGCGACCGTGCGCGTCATCTCGGCGTTGTTCGGGCGACAGTTGTCGCGCGTCGTCAAGACCAGCACGCGGCACAAGCCCGCCGACGCATGGGACACCGATATCGCGGCGTGATCGTGCGTGATGACGTGCGAAGCGACGGTTACGTCACGACAGCGGCTTGCTCAGGATGCAACTGCGATAGTTGGTGTAGGGCCACTGCCAGTGGTCCACGAGGCGGTAGCCACGCTTGATGTAAAAATCAAAGAGCTCGGTATCGGGCTCGGCCATGGAGCAGGCGAGCTCGACCGCCTTGTTCTCGCGTGCGCGGCGTTCGACCTGCTCCAGGAGCAAGCGGCCAATGCCGCAGCCTTGCACGTCTGGATCCACGCCGAACTGTGCGAAGTGGGCGACTTCTGGCCTCAGGAAGAATGACGGGAAGGTGACCTTCTCGTGCTCCTCAAAGAGGATGACGCCGACAACGCGCTCGGCAGAATACGACTCACCTTGCCTGAGGGCGAGATAGCACTCGCTGTTGGCCGCGCGTTCGCGAGTGATGGAGTCGTCCTGCCTTCCGGCCAGCGGCTGAAGTCCCATCGCGACTTGCTTCGCATACGCGCGATGAAGGAGCGAGGTGATCGCAGAGACCTGATCCTCCGGGCGAATCGGGCGGACGATGATCGGGCTCGCGGCGGGCGAGTTGTGCATGGGCTGGGGCTGTGTCGGCTTCTGGATGGACATCAAGATGAAAGCGTAGACTGCGGCCCGATGAAGGGACACGCACAGCGCCTGGCGGTGGGAGGGGCAGACTTTGCCGCGATGGGAGTGCGAAGGCCTCCCAGCAGTGGCGTCACGCGCGTGCGGGTTCGCTATTGCGAGTGCGATCCGATGGGGGTTGCACACCACGCGGCGTACATCCCGTGGCTTGAGATCGGCCGCACCGAGATGCTGCGAGAGAGTGGCGTTTCGTACGCGCAGCTGGAGGGTGCGGGCGTCTTCCTCGTGATCGTCAAGCTGGAGGTGCGGTATCGCAGGCCGATCCTCTATGACGACATGTTGGAGGTGAGGACGCGCGTCCAGCCTGGTTCGAGCAAGGTCAAGATCGAGCACGACTACGACATCGTGGTTGTGGAACGCGGCGGCGCGATGCGTGATGAGCCCGTGGCCGCGGCCTCCACAACGCTGGCATGCGTGGACCGCGAGGGGCGGGTGCAGGTGCTGCCGGAGTGGCTCGCCCAGAACCCGGCGGGCACGTGAATGGGAGTGCAGGGAGTGGCGGTTGCGGAGCACGGCGGGACGCGCTCTGGTATTCTTGGGCGAACATGAAAATTAACACAAACATCATTGTGGCGTCGGGTTCGGTCGTGTCCTGCAGTGGTGTCCGCTTCGCCTTTGTCGCAGCGGGGTGTGCGCTGGTGCTCTCGGCAGGGCTGGCGCGGGGGCAAGTGACGGATGAGGTGACAGATCAGGTGACAGGTCAGGTGACAGGTCAGGTGGCAGGTCAAGCGACGGATGACGGCACTGCGTTCGCGGCGGAGCGAAGTGTCGATCAGGGGCGCGCGTACGAGCGCGAGCTGCTGACGGACGCCGCGAGGCGGGTGAGCATGGCCTCGGAAGGCGCGACGGCAGGGATGAACTCTCGCGGCTTCTTCCTGAGCGATGGCGACGCCATGACGCTGCAGCTGGGCGGTTCGGTCCAGTTCCGCTATGCCGCGAACATCCGAGAAGAGCCCCCCGCTGGGCAGGAGGACTTCACGCAAGGGTTCGAGTTCCGGCGCATGCGCCTCTGGACGCAGGGCACGCTCTGGGCCAAGGAGCTGACGTACAAGCTCGAGATCGAGACGCAGAAGAACGGGGGTGAGCTCGAGTTCTACGAGGGCTACTTCGACTACGCGTTCTCGGAGGCCACCAGCCTGCGCGTCGGCCAGTTACGGCTGCCCGTGCTTCGCGAGGAGCTCATCAGCTCGACGGCGCAGCTACTGACGGATCGCTCACTGGTCAACTCGATCTTCACAGTCGCGACGGGGCAGGGCATCACGCTCACGCACCGGACCGAGAACTTCCGCGTCATCGGTGCCTTCTCCGACGGGGGCAAGACGCAGAACACGTCCTTCACCTCGAGCGCGGAGGCGGACTACGCCCTCTCCGGGCGCGCGGACGTGCGCTGGGGTGAGCTTGACTGGAAGGGGTACGACAAGAGCACGTCGTGGCAGGGGAACAAGTCCGGCGGACTCGCCGGTGCGGCGATCCACTACCAAGACGGCGGCGAGACCGGCGGCACCACCGACTCCAGCACCCTCCTCTACACCGCCGATGTGAACTTCAAGGGCAGCGGCTGGAACGTCTTTGGCATGGGCGTCGGGCGCAAAACGGACCCGGCTGGCGGCACCTCCTTTGATGACTTCGGAGCCATGGTCCAAGGCGGCGTCTTTGTCACAGAGCAGGTCGAGCCCTTCGCGCGCTTCCAGGCCATCTTCCCCGACAGCGACCGCTCGGGCGGATCAGACGACTTCTACTCGGTGGTGGTTGGCGGCAACTACTACGTCTCGCCCAGGAGCAGTGCCTTCACGCTGACGGGCGAGGTTGAGGTCACGCTCTCTGATCAGGCGTCCTCCGGCTCGCTCGTAAGCCCGAGCAACAACTACAACATCCTCGCCGACTCGGGAGACAACCAGGTCATCGTCCGGCTGCAGGCACAGCTCTTGTTCTGATGGGAGCGGCAGCGGTCGGGGGACGGGCAGAGCTTTACTGCCAGTTCGAGTGTTGTCGTCATCGCGCTGGACGCTACGGCGTCGCGCGGCGTTCTTGTGATGTCATCGCGGTATCATGGCGCCATGCCGACCACGCCCGATCCTGTGCAGTCTCAGGCTGTTTCTTCGACGCTCGTCGAGAACCGCATCTTCCCAACGCGGCCGTCGCGTGAGCTTGGGTTTGATTCTTGGCACGTCTCCTCGATGGAGGAGTATCGCCAGCTCCACAAGCGATCAATCTCTGATCCTGCCGGGTTCTGGGCCGAGGAAGCGTCGCGGCTTGCTTGGTTCAAGCGCTGGGCAAAGGTGCTGGAGTGGAACGCGCCGGACGCGAAGTGGTTCGGCGGCGGCACGCTCAACGCCTGCTTCAACTGCGTGGATCGGCACGTGCAGGCGGGATTTGGAGAGGCCGTTGCGCTCATCTGGGAGGGTGAGCCTGTCACGCCGCGGACGAGCCATGCGGTCAAGGGCAGCGACTATTCGAGCGAGCCACAGGTGCGGACGCTGACGTATCGCGCGCTGCAGCAGGAGGTCTCGCGGTTTGCGAACGTGCTGCTGGACCTTGGTGTGGCGCGTGGCGATGTCGTGACGATCTACATGCCCATGGTGCCGGAACTTTCGGTGGCGATGCTGGCGTGCGCTCGCATCGGCGCGGCCCACTCGGTGATCTTCGGTGGCTTTGCGCCCGGCGCGATCTCCGACCGAGCCATCGACGCTTCCAGCCGCGTGATCGTGACGGCCGATGGCGGGTACCGGCGCGGCGAGGTTGTAGCGCTCCAGAAGAACGTGGAGGAGGCGGTGGCGATGTGCGCCAACCATGGGCACATCATCAACCATGTCGTGGTGCTCAAGCACACGGCGCACGAGCGCCCTTCGCAGCGGTTTGCGAGTGGTTCGTCGCGCGTGGCGTCGGCGCCCGCGACGCGCTTCCACTGGTGGCACGATCGCGCCGCGATGGTCTCGGACGCGTGCCCGTGCGCCGCCATGGAGAGCGAAGAGATGCTCTTCCTCCTCTACACGTCTGGCTCTACCGGCAAGCCCAAGGGCATCGTGCACACGACGGGCGGATACCTGACGCACGTCAACATGACCTCGCGCCTCACGTTCAACATGCAGCCCGATCAAGGCCAGGTCTTTTGGTGCTCGGCCGACATCGGCTGGATCACGGGGCACAGCTATGTGCTCTATGGCCCGATGATGAACAGGATCCCGACACTGATGTACGAGGGTGCGCCCAACTTCCCGACGATGGAAGGAGGCAAGGGAGACCGCTTCTGGGAGATCATCGCGCGCCACAGGGTCACGCAGTTCTACACCGCGCCCACCGCAATCCGCACGTTCATGAAATGGGGCGATAATCTGCCAGCGAAGCACGACCTCTCCAGCCTGCGTCTGCTGGGCACGGTGGGCGAGCCCATCAACCCCGAGGCCTGGATCTGGTACCACACGCAGATCGGACGCGAGAAGTGTCCGATCGTCGACACCTACTGGCAGACCGAGACGGGCGGGCATGTCTGCACGCCGCTGCCCGGCGCGGTCGCGACCAAGCCCGGAAGCTGCACGGTACCGATGCTCGGCATCGACGCGGCGATCGTGAACGAGCAGGGTCAGGAGATCGGCGCGAACCAAGGCGGGCTCTTTGTGATTCGCAAGCCTTGGCCCGGCATGCTCCGTGGCGTCTTCGGCAATCGCGAACGCTTCGTGAGCAACTACTGGGGACGCGTCAAGGATCCCGCGACGGGCGAGCCCTTCTACTTCAGCGCGGACGGAGCAAGGCGCGACCACGACGGCTACTTCTGGATCCAGGGCCGAGTCGACGACGTGATCAAAGTGAGCGGGCACCTTTTGGGCACGATGGAGGTCGAGAGCGCGCTCGTGAGCCATCCCGGCGTCGCCGAGGCCGCGGTGGTGGGCGTGCCGCACGAGATCAAGGGCAACGCGATCTGCGCGTTCGTCACGCTGCGCCCGAACTGGCTCATCAAGAACGCGCGCCAGCCCGACGAAGCGCTGAAGAAGGAACTCGCGGCTCACGTCGCGAAGGAACTAGGGGCGATGGCCCGCCCTGATCAAGTGCGCTTTGCCGAGGGGCTCCCAAAGACGCGCAGCGGCAAGATCATGCGAAGACTGCTGCGCGATGTCGCGGCGGGAGTCGAGAAGATCACGCAGGACACGTCAACCCTCGAAGACTTCAGCGTGGTCAGCAAGCTGCGGCAGGATGAGGAGTAGAAGAAAATGAAGACTGGCGCGAAACACGTACTTCTGAGCATGGCCGCAGTCATGGGCCTCATCGGCGCGGGCCTGCTTGGCCGCGGTTGTGTCGCGAATCGGCGGCTGGTCGAAGTCATTCCAACCGGGCCTGTGACACGCAATGGCTTCACACACCCCGGACCCTCGCAGGGGTACAAGTGGGTGACCGACGCAGACCTTCTCAATCCGGGCGACATGTGGAAGCCGGTCGAGCTGGAATCGCTGAGCGAGGCTGAGCGAGCTCGCGTGCCGAGCCGTTGGTGGTAGCGCTGACGTGATGGTGTGGGGGTTGGCAAAGACCGTCTCAGAGCAGATGGTCGTGGCACAAATGTGGCACAAGCGTGGCGCAAGCGTGGCACAAGCGTGGTGCAAAAGCAGAACCACCCGCTTTCGCGGGCGGCTCTGGCAGGTTCACATGTGGGCGAGCACACCATCGGCTTGCGCCGCTGGCTCTGTAGGACCGGTCTGAAGGACTTAGAGGGCGCAGGTGCCGCTGACCACGAAGGCCGCGAGGATCTGGGCGTCGGTCAGGTCGGCGTTCTCGTCGCCGTTGAGGTCGCCGTCGAGCCAGTTGGCCTCGGGGGTGAGGAGACCGACGAAGACCTGCGCCATCTGCTGCGCGTCGGTCAGGTCGATGTTCTCGTCCTGGTTGAAGTCGTAGTTGCAGGTGGGGCCGCCGCCGCCGCAGGCATCGGAGCCGATGTTGGCCGCGCCCGGGGTGACCTCCCAGAACTCCGAGAGGGTGCAGTCGCCGCCGACCACGGCGATGGTCTCGAGAGGATCGTTGAAGAAGGGGCCGGGGAGCGTGCCGAGCACGTCCATGGACCAGGCGCAATCGCAGATGCGCGTGAAGACGTCGGCCGTGAAGCGGTCGTTCACGTCGCGGGGATCGGAGGCGTCGATGCCGCCGAGTTGGGTAGCGTACTGGATGCCGCGCGCCGGGTCGTTGGGCGGGCTTCCAGCGGGGCCGTCGGTGAGCCAGCCAAAGGAGTCAACGATGCGGGTCCAAGGCTGGGAGTCGAGGATGCCGTCGTTGTCGACGTCGAGGTCCTGGCCCAGAGAACCGCTGAAGCCCTCGACGATGATGAAGGTGTTGGCGCCGTTCTCGATGTCCGGGGTGAAGCTGGCGACGACGACCGTGGTGGCGGGGTCGGCATCCGGGATGAAGGGGCCGGGCGTGCCGAAGGGCTCGCGCAGGAGGAGCAGGTTGTTGGAGCCAGTGAGGCCACTGAGAGGAATGGCCTGATCGATGATGCCAGCGACACAGCCAGCGCCACAGTCGCCCTCGATGACCACCAGCGTCAGGCCCGTCAGGTTAAAGCCCGGCGTGCCGCTCTTAAACTCGAAGAACTCGTAGCCATTGTCGGTGCCCGGGGGGTTGACCATAACCTCGTTGAAGACGACCTGGGCCGAGGCGGCGCCAGCAAACATGGACAGGGCGAGGACCGCGGACAGCTTGTTGAACGACATTGAAACACTCCTCAGTAAATTCGGCCAAGCCGCGTCGCGGCGTCGGCCTGATCTCTCGGTCGCGGGGATCCTGACAATCACCGCGCCAGCGGGCACACGCTCCGCCGGTTCACTGCGAGCCTCCCGTTCCTTTCCACAGGGCTGGGGGGCAACTAAGCGGTAAGGAAAGTGCCACGCCGTCGGTCCTTGGCGGGCACGTGCGGCAGGAGGTCTCTCTTCGCCAATCACCAGTTCAGGCCCGAGCGGGTCAGCCACCCGCCGTAGACTTTGCCTTCGAGCTCGTCGTAGGTCGCGGTCTGGTAGCCGTTGTAGGTGCGGGTCGAAGCGCCCCACATGCCGTCGCGGACCACGCCGTCCCCGAAGATCGCAACGTGACCGTCGCCAAAGACGAGGTGGCCGTACATGCGGTCGTGGTCCTTGGACTGGTCGTCGATCTTGGGGCCCTTGCCGTGGGCGGGGCCAAAGTCGTCAAAGTCCTGGCGTCCGGTGCCACGAGCGTTAAGGACCGGCACGCGGCTCATGGGATAGGGACCGTCGGTTAGCGCCTTGGAGCCGGGCACCGCAACGCCGTTGATCACGACCATGTTGGCCTCATCGAGATTGGTCTCAACCGTGCCGTCGCCCAGAAGCGGGACCAGCGACGGGGAGGATGTAATCCCGATCGACTTCTCGTTCAAGGGCCCGATCAGCCGCTGACGATTCTTGAAGTCGTTGACCTGGCGGTGGTCCTTCACGTCTGTGTGGGCCATGACCCAGGACTGGGCGTAGTTCGTGTTGAAGCCGCGCCGGATCAGGTCGGAGACTTCGCCGTTGCTAAAGGTCCGATAGACCGCGCCGCTATTGAGGCGCGAGGCATTCAGGTTCTGCGAAGCTCTCCCGGGGCTCGAAGGACAGAGCAGATTTCCGGGGATGGCGTACTCACCGATCACAAAGTCGGCCACCCAGCCAGTGGTATCCATGGGTCCATACCCCTCCTCCAGGCTGTTGTCCCAGGAACCTGAGTTGTAGTAGCCGCGGCTGGAGTTGGAATAGGCGAGGGAGGCCACGCCAAGCTGACGCAGGTTGCTGGCGCACTTGATGGTGCGGGCGGTCTCGCGGGCGACTCCCATTGCGGGGAGAAGGATCCCGATGAGCACCGCGATGATCGCAATCACCACAAGCAGCTCAATGAGCGTAAAGGCACGATATGCGGGGGCGGTATGGGGGCGATACATCGGTCAACTCCGGGGTTTGCGAAGTCGGGCGAACGATGGGCCCGCAGATTGGCTGAAGTATTGCTCGGAGCTTTCTGTAACACATTCACGTTGAGTTAAGGTTCGATCAATTATTGGTCGGGGTATGCCTTCCACCTGAGCAGAAACGCTGGCGTAAGTGCCTGAAGGAGGGTTGATTAAGCGTGCATGAAGAAGGTCTTGCGCACCGGGGCTTCTACGCGAGGGTTCTTCGCGCGTTCTGAACTCGGGCGTCGCGCCCCGAGCGGCGCGGCTGGCGGCGGCTGCGGGGTGATGGGGAGCAGCATGAGGGAATCGCACCAGACGCTGGCCGATGGTGGGGTTGTGCCGTTCATTCGTGTTCTGTGGAGGGGGAAGGTTGGGGGAAGGCGTGAACGGGTGCCTCCCAAAGGCCGATAGCGACCGGTCTCTCTCTCGAGTCCGACCTGGTCGCCCGAGGAACCCGCCGTGGTGCAGAACCAAGAAACGACGCAGATCGAGGTGGCACCGGCCGCACCGACTCCCGCCGCGCGGGCGAGCGTGCCGCGCGTTCGTCGGCGTGGGTTGCTCTCGCATGGCGAGGGCGCGGTGGCGCGGGTGGGCATCGTGACCGCCGCGCTGGTGGTTGGGGTGCTGAGTCTTTCTTCGTGGTGGACGCTGCGGACGTACCACGCGCAGGAGCAGGCGTCGCGTGAGCGTGAGCTGCTGAGCGTGTCGGGCGTGCTCACAAGCTCGATCGAGTCGCTGATGAGAAACGGCGACATCACGGGGGTGCGCCGGCTCGTCGCGGATGCGGCGGTGCTGCAGGGCCTGAGTGGATGCCGCGTGGTGATTGACGGGGTCGGCATCCTTGCCGATGCGGAGCCATCGCGCATCACGGTTGCCAAGCTGCCGGAAGCGAAGGGCAACGCCGTGGCGGTGTCCGAGGGACTTACGTCGGGGTCGCTGGATCGTGGCGAGGGTGGGCGGCTTCGCGTGCGGACTTCGCTGGCTGTTGCGGGGCAGAATGATCTAGCGCTGGAGGTCTCTCGCGCGGGCACCGCAAGCACGTTTGGGCCTTGGGAAGTGCAGGCTGGCATTGCTGGCATCGCGGCGCTTGGGATGGGTGGCCTGCTGATGGCGTATCGCCAGATGCGGATGCGGTGGCGCGGGCTTGGAGCCATCCGCGAGTCGTTGATGATCGAGGCGCAGGGCGATGCGGTGGCGGGCGAGCTTGAGGTTGGCGAGGCGATGGGTCCCGAGGCCGCGGCGTGGAATGGCGTCGTGCGCGAGCGTGAGAAGCTGCGCCGGCTGCTCGCGCTGGAGGGGGCAGCGGAGAAGATCGCGCAGCGCTCGGGCGCGGGTGGAGAGCTCTCCGCGGCGTGCGACGCGATGTGGCATGGGCTGCTGGTGCTGGACGACAAGGCACGGATCACGTATGCGAATGGCGCGGCGGCGGTGCTGCTGAACGTCAAGCGTGAGGAACTGCTCGAGAAGCCGGTGCGAGAGGTCTTTGAGGATGAGTCGATCGCCACCGCGGCCGAGGCGCTGGCGACGGGCCGGACACGGCAGCGAGCGATCGCGGACGTGACGCGTCCTGGCACGGAGCGGACGGTGCTGCGACTGACGGCCAAGCCGATGCGCCGTGAGGAGTCGGGGCGAGCGATCGTTGTGGTGGAGGACGTGACGCAGCAGAAGGTGGCGGAAGAGAGCCGCGGCGCTTTTGTGGCGCAGGCCACGCACGAGCTTCGCACGCCGCTGACGAACATTCGCTTGTATGTCGAGACGCTGGTGGAAGAGGGGGAGACGGATCCCGCGGTGAGGGCCAAGTGCCTGAACGTTGTGCAGTCTGAGGTGCGGCGGCTTGAGCGCATCGTGGGCGACATGCTGAGCGTTGCGGAGATCGAGGCCGGGCAGCTGAAGCTTCGGAGCGCCGAGGTGCGGCTGGATCAGCTCTTCGCGGAGCTTGAGGCGGACCTGCGCGTCGGCGCGGAGGACAAGGAGATCAAGCTCGTCTTTGATCTGCCGCCAAAGTTCGGGGTGATGAGCGCGGACCGGGACAAGCTCATGCTCGCGCTCCACAACATCGTGGGCAACGCGATCAAGTACACGCCCGCGGGCGGGACGGTGTCGGTGCGCGTGACGGAGGAGGGGCCTCACCTGCGGGTGGATGTGGTGGACAACGGCATCGGCATCAAGGCCGAGGAGCAGGAGCTGGTCTTCGAGCGGTTCTATCGCGCGAAGGACCGGCGCCTGGCCAACATCACGGGCTCGGGGATCGGGCTTGCGCTGGCGCGGCAGGTAGTTCGCTTGCACGGCGGCGACATCACGGTCGCGAGCGCGATCGACAAGGGGAGCACCTTCACGATCACGGTCCCGATCTCGAATGGACTATCTATGCGTGCTGCGGCGTAGGGATGGGATCGAATCGGATCGAGGGGGAGCGAGCACGACGTGGAGAAGCGCTGAATGGAGATCCAGGAACAACGCCAGGGTGCCGTGACGGTGCTCAAGCCGTGCGGGCCGCTGATCATGGGCGACGCCACCGAGTTTGGCCAGCGTCTGAGCGAGGTCGTGACGCGGAGTCTGGGGCGGCTTGTGGTGGATGCTTCGGGCGTTGCGTATGTGGATAGCACCGGGCTTGAGACGCTGGTAGCAGCGACGGAGGACATGGCGGCGGGCGGTCGCGCTTTGCGGCTGTGCGGAGCAAACGAGACGGTGCGCGAAGTGCTGGATCTGACGGGACTTTCGGATCGGTTCGAGCACTACGAGGATCTGACGACGGCGGTGCGAAGCTTTCTTTGAGCGTGTTGCCTGTGTGGTCATGAGATGGAGCGGTGAGGTTGTGAGATCGTGATGAGCACGTCCGACGCCAAGCAGACGCCGCAGCCCGACGCGCCCAATGCGCCGGGATCGCCTGCTGCGCTCGAAGCGGGTGCGGCTGCGGCTTCACCTCAGGCGCCTCGCCCGCGCGTTGGCGATGTGCTGCTTGCTGGCGGGCACATCTCAAAGGAGCAGCTTGATCGCGGCCTGGCCGAGCAGCGCAAGAGCGGTCGGTTTCTGGGCGAGGTGCTGGTAGCGCAGGGTGTGATCACGCCAGCGACGCTGGTGAGGTCGGTGAGTGCGTCGCTGGGAGTACCCGGGTGCCACCTGCGCCATGGACTGATCGATCCGGGCGTGATGAAGCTGCTCGGGACGGAAGAGTGCGAGCGGCTTCGCGTCATTCCGATGTTCAAGGTTGGTGAGACGCTGACGGTCGCGATGGCGGAGCCTCAGAGCCTTCCGACGATCGATCGGATCTCGCAGGCGACGGGATGCCGCGTGAGGCCGGTGCTGGCGCTGGAAGCAAGCATCCTTGAGTTTGTGCGCAAGTACGGCTCGGGCGATGTTGACGTTGATGAGTTCCTGACGCGGCTGGCGGACGCGGCGGTGGAGGTTGTCGAGCGAGAGCGCGTGGACGAGGGTCCGAGCGCGGACCTGGACACGATGGTGG
>JBBQGR010000002.1:0-29239 GCA_038323185.1 Phycisphaerales bacterium
CGACGATGCTCTCTTCGTTCCCATTCAAACTGAGCCTCGTCGCGCGGTTCCTGATCCACAATCGGCGCGACCAGATCCCAATCCTCACGATCGGCGCGTGGCTCGCGGCCAACTCGGTCGTCATCCTCGCGGCCCTCGCGCCGCCGCTGGGTGCGGCGCTCTGGCGTCGCGCCGTTGATCTTCCCTTCGTGGTGGTATCGATCGCCGGGCTGCTTGTGCTCTACGGGATGATTCTCGCCGCGGCGCGGGTCTTCGCCGGGGAAGCTGGCCTTCGGCGGCTGGCTTCGCTCGCCAAGCGCTCGCGTGTCTCGCTCGCCTCGCGAAGTGTCGCATCGTCCGCCTTCGCGCGGCTGCACAGTGGCTTCGCGATGCTCGCGAGCCCCCTCTGGCTCGGCCTCGCGATGGGCACTCGTGTTGCGGACCTTGCCGTCATCGCCTCGCGATTCGTCGTCGCGGGACACGCGGCCAATGTGCACATGCCCTGGGAGAGCTCGATATTGGCCGGCGCTTCGTTCTTCCTGATCGGCGTGCTCAGCCCCGCGGGCTCGATGGGTGCGCGTGAGGGCGGCACCACCGGCCTCGCCGCGCTCGCGACCATCCCCGGCGTCTCGCCCGAGGCCTTCGCGGCGGTGACGCTCGCGGTCTCGGCTGTTGAGATGGTGGTGGTGCTCGCGTGCGCGGCGGTGGCAATCATCGCGGTTGCGCCCTGGCGGCTGCCAGCCGGTCCGTCGGCGAGCGAGCAGCACGTATAGCAAAAGATATACGGTTCAGATCGTAAGCCCGTCGTGCGCGAGGAACATTCCCGCAGGCAGCGTGGCCTGAGTCGCCTCGTGCGCCAGGTCATGGCTCATGTGCACGAAGTACGTGCGGTCGGCACCGATCGACGCCGCGGCGTTCACCGCCTCATCGAGCGTGAAGTGTGTAGGGTGCTTGCGATGCCGCAGCGCGTCCATCACCAGCGTCCGAACGCCGCGGAGCGGCTTCCACGACTCGTTGGGAATCGCCGAGACGTCCGTGCAGTACGCCAGGGGAAGCAGGTCCACCGACCTCTCGGGCGGCTCGAACCCCCGCGCACGATCGATCCTGAATCCAAGGATCGGTAGCCGCCCATGCAGCAGCCGGATCGGCGTCACCATCAGCCCATGCACCTCCGCGGCGCGGCTGGCGCGCACGTCGTCCTCCGTGATCGTCCAGGGAATGAGCGACGCGACGAATGAGTCGTCCACGTTGCGATCACGATCAAAGATGTGCGTGTAGACGCGGCGAAGATGGGCCATCGTCGCTTCTTCGGCATAGATCGAGATCGTCTCGCGCCCCATCATCACGTTGAAGCGGCGCACCTCGTCCAATCCGAAGGTGTGGTCAACATGGTTGTGCGTGAAGAAGATCGCGTCGGAGCGCTTCAGCCCTTCCCGCAGCGACTGAGCACGCAGGTCCGGCCCGGCGTCCAGCAGCAGCACGCGCTCTCGGCCGGAAGGATCAACCCACCGCAGGGCCGCGCTCGTCCGCAGCCGCGCATCACGCGGGTCCGCGCTCGTGCACACCGTGCACTCGCACCCGATTGCGGGAACACCAGAGGATGTGCCGGTGCCTAGGAACGTCAGACGCATGACCGAAGGTAGTCCGCTCTGGGTGGCGGGTTCTCCCGCAGGTGCAGGTTGGCCTTTGGTCAATTTCTCTGGGATCTTTCGCCTCCGAGAGACGCGACATGGAGTGGCACGCCACGAAGGGCAGTCCAACACCGCGCGCCGCGATCCGGTATCCTTCTCGCCATGCTCCAGAAAGCCTGCCCCCTCTTCGCCGCGTCCGCTGCCGTGGTCGTCATGATCCTCGCCGCCCTCGCGACCCCTCTCGCCCTGGCCCAGCCCTCCAACTCCGGGCCGTTTAACCCGCCAGCAAACGGTCCGCGCCGCGCGGATCCAACGTTGATTGCAATCCGCGGCTGCACGCTCCACACGTCGCCCGATACACCACCGATGAAGCACGCGACCGTCGTCGTGAAGGACGGGCGCATCGCTGCGGTGATTGCTGGCGAGAACAACGCGCCGGCCCGACTTCCCGTCGGCCCGCGCGTGATCGACGCGAAGGGGATGCACGTCTACGCCGCGTTCATTGATCCATTCGTCGAAGTTGACGCACCCAAGCCAGACCCCAAGGTCCAGGGCCTTCACTGGAATGAGTCCATCACTCCGCAGCGCTCGGCGGTTGATGGTGTCGGGATCGATGCCGGAACCGCGGACTCACTCCGCAAGCTTGGCTTCGCCGCCGCGGGCCTCTCTCCGCGCGGCGGTGTCATCCGTGGTCGCGGCGCGGCGGTCTCGCTTGCCAAGCCCAGCGACGATGCCTCTCTGGCTCGCCCACCGGTCTACGCGCGAGAGATCTATCAGGTGGCCAGCTTCGACACGTCCGGCCGCGGCTACCCGGACTCGCAGATGGGCGCGATCGCGCTGCTGCGCCAGACCTTCAGCGATGCCGATTGGCAAGCCACACGCCGCGCCCGTGGACTCACGACCGAGGCGGTCAACGCGCTGGACTGGCTCGCGCCCACGGCCGTTTCGGCCGATGGAGGCGTAACGGCTAGTGGCGTCCCGACACCCGCCCGTCCTGGCACACTCCTCTTTGACGCCGCCGATGAGCTCGAGTCCCTGCGTGCCACCAAGATCGCCGTCGAGTTCCAGCGCCCGCTCATTATCGTCGGTAGCGGCACCGAGTTTGCGCGCCTTGAGGCCATCAAGAGCAACAACGTCCGCATGATCCTGCCGCTGTCGTTTGCCAAGACGCCCGACGTCTCCAGCGTCGCCAAGCAGGACAGCGTCGAGCTCCGCGATCTCATGATGTGGGAGCAGGGGCCCACGAACCCACGCCGCATGAGCGCCGCGGGCGTGCCCTTTGCCCTCACCAGCAGCAAGGTTCGTGATCGCTCGCAGTTCACCGCCAACCTGCGAAAGGCCGTCAAGCACGGCCTCACTGAGCAGGAAGCACTCGCAGCCCTCACGACCACACCCGCGGCGTTCCTGGGCCTCTCTTCCTCGCTCGGCACCATCGAGATCGGCAAGGTCGCCAATCTCGTCATCGCCGACGGGCCCATCTTCGCCGACAAGACCAAGCTCCGCACGATCATGATCGACGGACTCTTGCACGAGCTCGGCGCTGCCCCCGACGATTACGAGGGGACGTGGGACATGACCATGGACGCCGGCATGCTGGCGGACCGAACATTGATCTTCGGCAAAGAGCCCACCGACCTCACCGTCACCCGCGCCGACAAGACCACCAAGGCCACGCGTGTCATCCTCTCGGGCGGCGCGCTGGCCTTCACGTTCGACCATGACGCCCTGAACGAGAAGCCCGAGCCGAACGCGCCCGATCGACCTGCCGATGCGGGCAGGGCTGGCATCTACACGATGAACGCCGCAATCCTGCGCGAGGGCGGCCCCGAGTCGCGCCCCGTGGCCCTCTCGGGCACGGGCCTGCGTTCAGATGGCGAGCGGTTTGCGTGGTCCGCGAAGCGCCGGCCGCGCCCGCTCACCGGCCTCTGGCCCGTGATGCTCGACGCCGAGAAGGAGTCGGCGTTCGTGCTGATCTTCGCGTCACCCCAGACGCCCAAGGCCGAAGCGCCGAAGGTCGAGGCACCCAAGCCCGAATTGCCCAACGCCGATGCTCCGAACGCCGAAATACCGAAGGCCGAAGCAACGCAGCCCGACGCGCCCGCCGAGGCCCCGCCCGCCGCGCGCGCGCCGCTGGAGGTTGTGCTTGCGGACGGAACCAGCTCGCCTGCCGAGTTCACTTGGGACGGCACCACCATCACGCTCGACATTCCTGCCTTTGGCGGGCGCGGCGCGGCGAAGGTTAGCGGCACGATCGACTGGAGCGGCAAGGCCCCGATCATGTCCGGCAGCGCCTGGCGAGCCACCCGCGCGACCCTCGATGGCGCCTACCGCGTCTTCGAGACCGACGGCAACGCCAAGGATCCCAAGGCCAAGGACGGACTCACCATCGACATCGGCGCCACCACGCCCAGCACCGCCACTCCCCCCACACCACCAAAGCCCACCGTCAAGCTCACCTTCACCAAGGCCGACGACGCCGAGGGCAAGGCCGTCAAGCCCATCGTGATCGAGGGCGAGGATGTTGCAATCGACGCGGCGAGCCCCGGCAACACCATTACCTTCAAGATGGATATGAAGCCACTGGGCACCGAGGCCCAGCCCCTCGAGGGCAAGGCTCAGGACCGCATCACGATCTTCGACGGCCTCCTTATTGGCACATCCAAGCTCCCCGACGGCACCACCCACACCTACAAGGCGCGGCGCGAGGACAAGGAAGACGACGAGGCCAAGCGCATCCGCGAAGAGCTCGAAGCGATCAAGGAGATCCCCGAGCAGATCCCCACGCCCTTCGGCCCCTTTGGCACGCTGATGCAGCCCGCGCAGGAGACGATCCTCTTCACGAACGCAACGGTCTGGACCCTCGGCGCTCAGGGCACACTTCAGAACGCCTGCGTGCTCGTGCAGGGCGGGCGCATCACGTATGTCGGTATCGACGTTCCCAGCGCGCCCTCGGGCACCATCACGATCGACGCGAAGGGCAAGCACCTGACGCCGGGCATCATCGATTGCCACAGCCACACCGGCATCTCCAAGGGCGTCAATGAAGGCGGCCAGGCCATCACCGCCGAGGTCCGCATCGAGGACGTCACTGATCCCAGCGACGTGAACTGGTATCGCCAGCTCGCTGGCGGCGTCACCGCCGTCAACAACCTGCACGGTTCGGCCAACGCCATCGGCGGCCAGAGCCAGACCAACAAGCTCCGCTGGGGCTGCGCACACCCCGACGACATGCACATGGAAGGCGCCAAGCCCGGCATCAAGTTCGCGCTGGGCGAGAATCCCACGGGCGTCAACTGGCGCGGCGGGCGGGGCGGCGGCGAGCAGCGCTACCCGGGCACACGCATGGGTGTCGAGCAGCTCATCCGCGACCGCTTCACGGCGGCGAGGGAGTACGCCGCGCAGCGCAAGGCCACAGCCAACTCGCGAGACCCCGTCCGGCGCGACTTCGAGCTTGATGCCGTCGCCGAAGTCCTCGCGGGTGATCGATGGGTGCACGCCCATAGCTATCGCCAGGATGAGATCCTCATGCTCGCGCAGGTCGCTGGCGATTTCAAGTTCAAGATCGGAACCTACCAGCACGTCCTTGAGGGGTACAAGGTCGCCGACGCCATCAAGGCCCACGCCGTCGGCGCCTCGGGCTTCACCGACTGGTGGGCCTTCAAGGTCGAGGTCCAGGACGCGATCCCCGGCGGCTTCCCGCTCATGGAGGAGGTGGGCGTCGTCGTCTCGTACAACAGCGACAGCAACGAGCTCGCGCGCCGCATGAACACCGAGGCCTCAAAGGCCGTCAAGTACTCCAACGGCCGCATCTCCCCCGCCGACGCTCTGAAGTTCGTCACGCTCAACCCGGCCATCCAGCTCGGCATCGACGCGCGCGTCGGCAGCGTCGAGGCGGGCAAGGAGGCAGACCTTGCCCTCTGGTCCGGCGACCCACTCTCAACCTATTCCAAGTGCGAGATGACGCTCGTGGATGGACGCATCCTCTTCTCCCTCGAGCGCGACCAGGAACTTCGGGCGCAGGTGAAGAAGGAACGCCAGCGCCTCATCCAGAAGGTCCTCGCCGACGGTAAGCGCAAGCCCCCCGAGGCAGGCACCGAGGGCGCACCTCGTCCCGGCGGACACCGGGGTCGGCCACCCAGCGAGGGCGAGGAGAGCCTCGACGCAATCGACGAAGCCGAGGCGCAGGCTCGCGAAGAGATGAAGCAGATCTACCTCGAAACCCTCCGCAGCGGGCGTGACCCGCGATACCTTCCCGGCGTCTGCGGCTGCGGCTTCACGCACTGGTGATCCCGTTTCTTGGGCAGCCCGGCGGTCCCCGCCGGTCTTTCCATCACCAACGCCGCACACCGCCAAACCACCGTAAACCCAAGCCAACCAGATCGACTTCGATCCCACATCAGATCACAACGGATCACACCATGATCACCACCAACGCTCTCTGCGCTCTCTGGGCCACAGTCTTCGCGCTCCCGCTCGCGGCCAGTGTTGCCCTCGCCCAGGACCTCACCCACAAGGCCCCGCCCCAGTCGGGCACCATCATCATCTCCAATGCAACGATCCACCCAGTCTCCAAGCCCCCTTTCCAGGGCTTCATCATCTTTGATCAGGGCAAGATCACGTTCATGCAGGAAGGCCAGTTGCAAAATGCTAACGAAGGCGTCCGCGTCATCGACGCCAGCGGCAAGCACGTCTATCCCGGCCTGATCTCACCTTGGACCCAGCTTGGCCTCACGGAGTTCCAGTCGATTCCCGCTACGCAAGACCTCTCCGAGGCAGCCTCCATCGCACCCGAGGCCCGCCCTGCCATCGCCGTCAACCCCGACTCAACGCTCATCCCCGTCACGCGCTCCAACGGCATCCTGCTCGCCGCGATCGCGCCCGAGGGTGGAGTGATCCCGGGTCAGGCCTCCGTCATCCGCCTCGACGGCTGGACCATGGCCGACATGACCGTCAAGGCCTCCAGCGGCATCGTCCTCCGCTGGCCGCAGATGCGCACCATCACCGCCTGGTGGATGGAGACCAGCGAGGACGACCAGCGCCGCGACATCGGCCGTAATCTCACGCGCATCCGCGAGGTCTTCGACACCGCGCAGGCATACGCCAACGCGATCGGAACAGACCCAACCCAGCCGGTCGACCTGCGGTGGGAGGCCATGAGGCCGCTCTTCGGTGCCGCGCCAGCGTCAAACGCCCCGGACACGCGGGCCCGCGTCTTCATCCTCGCCAACGACGTCGATCAGATCTCCGCGGCGGTCGCCTTCGCAAAGGGACGCTCGCTCCGAACCGTCATCGTCGGCGGACGCGACGCCCATCTCTGCGCGCAGCTGCTGAAGGACAACAACATCCCCGTCATCCTCACCGGCACGCACGTCATGCCCCGTCGCGACGACGCGGACTACGACGAGGCGTACCGGCGCCCCATGCAGCTCCAAGAGGCCGGCATCACCTTCGCCATCGCCCACATGGACGACACCGCCCACGAACGCAACCTCCCATACTCCGCCGCCATCGCCGCGGCACATGGCCTGCCGCTCGACGCCGCGCTCCGGGCCATCACCCTCACCCCCGCGCAGATCTTCGGCATCGACGGCGAGTACGGCTCGCTCGACATCGGCAAGTCCGCCACGCTCATCATCACCACCGGCGACCCGCTCGAAGTCACCACGCAGATCCAGACCGCCTTCATCGACGGCCGCGAGATCGACCTCTCGAACAAGCAGACCAAGCTCTACGAGAAGTACCGCGACCGCTACCAGCAAATGGGCGTAATCAAAAAGCCCGAATGAGCCCCACGCCCAAGCGTGGAGGGCCCGCGCGCCTGCATGCCTGCTTCCCAAAACAACAAACCAAACGAAACCACCCCCCAAAAACAACACCGCCCAACCTGTGGGTCGGGCGGCGTCTGGCGACGGGCAATATCTGGTGGTGGTGGTGAGCCCGCCGCCGGGTGGTGGCTTTATGGGCGCCCGCCACGCCAGCGTCCGCGCGGGACCGGGCATAACGAGCACCCAAATGCGCCCAGGTGGGTGGTGGGTCCACCCGGGCACGGTGTTGGCCGCGGCGTGTCGTGCTGCTCTTGCGAGCCTGTCCTGGGTTGCCCTGCGCGTCCTTGCGCCAAGCACTTTCAGAACCACACGACCGGCGGAAGCGAGTCCGTTCGACTCCTCCCGCGGCCAGCATGAATCAGGCGAGCATCCGTCCATGGACACCTGCCTGCGGAACAAACAGCAGCAGCCTTGCCGCCGAATCCTCGAGCAACCGGACTCTCGCCCGGTCGCTGGAAAGCAAACCTCTTCAGGCCCGCACCGCAGCCGCCATCAGTTCGCCAGCCGAGTCGGCGGCGTGGGCATCGGCCCCACGTCCAGCGTCTCGCCCTGGCGCGAGTACCGTTGGAACCGATCCTTCAGCCCGCTCATCCACGCCGCGCGATCCTTCACGTCCAGCCGATACCGCGCGCCGATCACTACAACGTCGCCCTTGAGCCCCACCAGCTCCGTCAGAAACTTCGGGATCGTCACTCGGCCCGCGCTGTCCAGTTCCAGCCGCTCGGTCAGCCCAAACATGTCCGTCTGCAACTCGGCCCCATCGCCCACCGGGAACATCCGCTTGCCCTGCCGATCCGCCAACTCCCGGAAGACCGACTCGGGAAAGAGCATCAGCCCGTGCCCATCCCATGGCATGCAAAAGAGGGACCCCGGCTCGCCCGACTGCTCCATCTGCGCCCGATACTTCGACGGCACAGCCAGACGCTGCTTCGCGTCGATCGTCAGCTCGGAATGGCCGGTAAAGATCACTGTCCCGACCCGGATTCCTTTCCCCAGCAACACCCAGCTCGTCCGCGCCGTGCGCGTGACCGGTGTGGTCACGCCCGCGGCCAAAGGTTGGTGCCTGTGAAGACTTCAAAGGAACGGGCCTCCGTGCCCTGCCATATGGTCACCATCCGTGTGACCTGCTGTTCAATGTCTGCGAGCAGCCTCGCACGGAAACTGTACCCACTTTGCCCCACTTTGCAACACTCTTCGACATAGACTGTCCAGATCTTCTTCTGCCAACAGTGATTGTGGATTGTTTGTGGATAAAATAGGCGAAGTTTCTTAACGGAGCCCAAACAGGTCCAAGTTTGTTTGATGTCCGTTTGCATTCGGACTTGGCATGCCGTTCACGACTCACGCCTCAGCCAGTGCCTTCTGTGGGTAGACTCGCGGTCGAGTGGAGGCGGCGACTCATGAAATCGCAACCACAACTCGGCGAGGCAGATGTTGATCGTGTGCTCTGCGCGCTGGGCTCGGGGCACTTTCTTCTCACCTCGCATCATGGCGGCAAGCGCGCTGGCATCACGACGCGTTGGGTGATGGCCTGTGCCCACACGCCGCTGCTTGTCAGTGCTGCGGTTCGCCGCGGCCACTGGATCGAGCCACTCATCCGCGACAGCCACACGTTTGCGATCTGCGCGGTCGATCCCGGCGCGACGCTGCTGCTTCGCAAGTGCGCCGAGACCTGTCGCCCGCGAGATGGTGATCCCTTCGACTGCGTCTCGACCACCCGCCTCGCGACAGGCGCGCCGATCCTCGAGGGTGAGGGCCTGGCGCTCGATTGCGAGGTGCGCCGGCACATCGACCTCGAGGCCGACTATGAGCTGTACGTCGGGCTCGTGATCGCGACGCGCGTCGATGGCGTCGTGACCAAGCTCGCGTCGTCCGAGTGCGACCTTGCGTCCGTTGCGCCGAGGTCCGCGCGCGGACCTCGGCGTTGATCAACGCCGAAGATTCAACCCGAACGCGCTCCGCGCCTATCCGCCCAGCGACTCCCGCGCTGGCGGCATGAGCACTTCATCGAGCGTGCTCGCTCCAATGGCGTCGCTCGCGAGCGGGCCCAGGAGACGCAGCCGCGCCTGCGCGAACTCGCGTCCTGAGAGGCCGAGCGTGCGCATCTCCGCGAGCAGGCTCTCGAGCGATCGCACGTGCGCGAGCGTGGCGGCCTCGGCCTGGGTCGATGAGAGATACGCGCGGAACGCCGCGGCATCGACCGGGCTTGTGGGCGCGTTGCCCTGATCACGACCCTGATCACGACCCTGATCACGACCCTGATCACGGTCCGCGAAGCGCGACGCCGACGCCGCGAGATCGCTGGCGATCTGTGCCGTGCGGTCCTGGCCGGGAGTGCCAAAGACCGAGTCGTAGATCGACGCCACACGCTGGACATTCTGAATGTCCAACCGTGTTGCGACGACGAACCGCTGGAGCGCGAACGCGTCGATGCCAACGGGCAGATCGTCGTAGAGCAGACGACCGACCATCGACGCGACGATCTCCGACTGATTCACGCTGCGCGAGTCAACACCCAACCGTGCCAGCAATCGAAGGTCGAAGACCTCCGGCTGGACCGTGTCGTTGAACCGCGGCGGGAACCGCGTCGAGCGATCAAGCCCTGCCAAGTCATCACTCACCGGCGGATTTCCCGGCGGCGGTGGCGGTGGCGGTGGTGGAGGCGGCGGAGGCGGCGGAGGCGGCGGAGGAGGTGGCGGCGGGGGCGGAGGCGGCGGAGGTGGTGGTGGTGGAGGTGGCGGCGGTGGTGGAGGGGGAGGCGGCGGCGGTGGTGGTGGCGGGGGCGGAGGCGGCGGAGGTGGCGGCGGCGGGGGAGGAGGTGGTGGTGGAGGTGGGGGTGGTGGGGGTGGAGTCACCGCCGTGATGGTCCGCTGATCCAGAATGGCACCATTGAACGTCAGACCCGCGACGCTCGTCTCGCCGGGATCTCGCAATGTCCGCTCGAAGCCGTACAGCGTCGTTCCCTCGACGGTGCCGAGTGAATCACCGAACGTGGGGCCGGGTGCGCCAGCCTCGCCCGCGAGGGAGATGTTGCCGACGAAGTTGATGACGCCACCCGCGACGTAGTCGACGCCGCGGTCGGTGTTGGTCGAGCCGTCGAAGTAGGTCAGTGTTGATGCTGCACGCCGCAGGATGCGGATGTCGGGTGCCTCGACGGTCATGTTGCCGACCGTCGTCACATCGGCCAGCGTCGCGCTGATCGTAGCGCGAAGGTCCAGATCACCCAGCGTCGTGAACTTCTCGTGCTGGCCCATGTCGAACGATTCTGCGCGAATCACCAGCGAGTTCTCGCCGACGATGGTCGCGCGAGCGGCAATTGGCCTCTGCGTCACGTCAACATCGGTGTGCAGTCGCACAGCGCCCAGAGGCCCGACGCCGCCGATGTCGTCTGCGAAGACGATCAGCCCGCTCGTTGTCGTTCCGACATCCAGGTCCGGCGAAGCGCCGCCCCCGACAACCGGCGGCGTGAATGAGGCGTCGACCGTGCTTCCAAATCGAACAACTCCGGCCCGCGCCACATCAGTTGCGCGAAGCACCGTGTCCTGCTCGATCACGACGGCGCCAACATAGCGCTGGTCGCCCAGCGTCGTGACGGATGCGCCCGCGATGGTGCTCGCCCCGCCGACGACGAGGCTGCCGAGTGCGCGCTGCGCACCGACGGCACCTTCAAAGCGCGTCGACCCCGCGACGAGCGAGAGATCAGAGTTTCCCGGCGCGGCACTATCGAGCGTGCTCGCGAAGCGGATGTCCGAGGCCGAGAGCGTGCGCAGCCCACTGGCTTCCGCGCTTCCGAAGTAACGCTGCGAGCCCGTGGACGCGACATCGGCATTCAGCAGCGCCGCGCCGAAGACATCCATCGACGCGAGCGACAGCGGGGCGCTGATCGTACTGCCCGTCTCGCTCGCGAGCGTGAGGCGCGTGCCGCCCAGGCCGCTCGCGTCGTTGATTGTGACCGATGCGTCGTACGACTCGAGCCGATACGCCATCCCGCTCGTTGAATCGCCAAACTGGCTCGTGCCCGGGCGATCCGCGTCCAGCACGGGGCGATCCTGCTCGAACGCGAAGGAATCAGGACGCGTGGCCCCACCCGCAGCGCCGTGGAAACTCGGCGTGTTCGACAGTGCATCAACGCGAGTGCCCACAAGTCCCGCGTTCGAGCCCGCTCGCAGCGAGATGGTCGGCGCCCAAACTTCAACAAGGCTCACCGACCCGCTCGAAGGATCAAGGTGCGTCTCGAACGTCAGGTCGCCGGTGCCATCAAGCCCCGCGTGCAGCGTGACGTGGTCGCTGGCGTGCAGCCAACCCGCGACCTGGATCGGGCCATCGCTCCTGAACTCGCCGAACTCGCCGAGATCGAGGTTGTCCTCGATCCGCATGTACTCGCTCGCGTACGACGTGATCGAGCCGGTGCTCTGATAGCCGCTGAAGCCGCCCCAGTCGCCGCCCCAGATCAGGAAGCCGTTGGTGACGTTGACAACGACGTTGGTCGTCTCGGGACTTCCAAAGAGCCCGTACGGGCCAGCGCCCATGTAGCGGCTCATCGCCTGCGTGATCGACACCGTGCGTCCGGCGGGGACGTTCGCGAGGCCAAACTGCACCTCACCCGCGGCTCCCACCATGTTGATATCAAACTTGCTCGTGCCCAGCATCGTGCCCAGCAGCGAGAAGTCGCGGATGCTGTTGCCCGCGCGAAGATCCAGGAACTGCGCCCCCATCACGATCGTCGGATTTGTGATGAGGTACTGGCCCGTTGCGCTGGCGAAGTTGATGTTGCGGCCCGCCAGGAGCGTCAAACCGCCGTTGCCCTTGAGAAAGCTCTCAAGGATCGAGATGTCGCGCGTTGCCTCAAGGCTCACATCACCATCGAACCCCTGGATCGCCGCGGGCGACACGACCCACACGTCTCCAGCGCCACCATCAGAGCCAGCGATCAGGCCATCACCCAGCTCCGAATCGTTGAGCCCTGGCGTACGCACGATGATGTCGAGAGGATCCAGCAGCACGTGGGCCGCGCGATACCCGGGCTCGGCCGAGCCGCGGATGCTGCCCAAGATCGCAAGGCTTCCCGCGGCGGAAATCTCACCCTCGCCGCCATGCCCTCCGAGCGTACCGCCCGAAAGGTCCACGACCGCGCCCGATTCCAGCCGCGTGCTTCCTTCAAACGAGTGCACGAGCACGCGACCGCCATCGGCCACGCCCGATCCACCCGACGCCGAGATAACGCTGCCATCTTCGAGGCGTGTTGAGATGCCGCTCGTCACCGTCACGCTGCCCGCGCGCCCGCTCTGCGCATCGGCCCGGACTTCACCAGAGTTCACAACGCCCGGCGCGTGCACCGTCACCGAGCCCGCGCTGCCCCGGGACACACTCGCGTCGAGCGACCCCTCGTTCGCGATCGCGCCCGAACCCGCAACGACGTTGATCGAGCCAGCGCGGCGGCCGCCGCCAGCCTCGATGGTGCCGGTGTTGAGGATCACAACCGAGAGCGCATCGCCAGCGCCAAGGCTCGTGAGCGCGGGCTTCTTCCCATCGCGCTTGGCCTGCTGGAAGGCTTCGCCCTGCGCATCGAGCACGCGGCCATCGATCCGTGCCGTGATCTGTCCATCCTTCTCGCGGATGAGCACATCGCGCCCGGACGCGAGCGTCACGATGCCTCCATCGGCAACGATCCGCCCGTGGTTCTCGATCATCGAGCCAACGAGCATGACGGACCGTGCCTCGATCAGGCCCTCGGAGGTGATGCCACCTGTGACGTTGGTGAAGCGATCAATGCCGCGCATGAAGTCGGCGTTGGAGAGCTCGCCCGCGACGGCGTGCAGCGATCCGACGTTGACGACGCTGTTCTTCCCGAAGACCACGCCCGCGCGATTGACGAGGTAGACGCGTCCATTGGCAAGCAGCGAGCCATCGATCCGTGTCGGGGCCGGGCCCTGTATCCGGTTCAGCACGCGCGACGCCGCGTCGGGCTGGATGAAACGCACGGTCTCGTTGGGGCCGATGTCAAAGCTCTTGAAGTTGATGATCGCGGTGCGGCCTGTGGTGATGGTCGTGAGCCCGGCATCGCGACGGAAAAGGGCGCTCCCCTTCACGACGTTCTCGCCCTCAGGCCCCGCGAGCGCGCACTCACCCCCGAGCGCAAGCCCCGCCGCGAGCGCGATCGCGAGCGTGGTGCGCAGGCGCAGCGCCGGCAGCAATCGCGCCGAACGAGCACGCATCGAAGCGTCGGGAACATCCATCGAGTGAAGTCTGCTCATTGTTCTCGGCTCCGTCACAACTAACCGGGTCGGTTCCTTGCACGCGCGGATGCGACGTGCAGAGAAACCCTGTCTCACAATCCTGCAATTGAGACCAGCATCCCGCCAACTCTCCCAACCTGCCTCTAGTAGATCAGCGTCAGCACGACGTGCAGTTCCGCATTCCCGGCATCAACGACAGATTCGCCAAAGGCGTCATCAACGTCGGTCAGCGCAAAGCCAAGGTCCGCGCGCACGTTGAAGCGTCTGGTAATCGCTAGTTCGGCCCCGATGCCAGCCCCGATCAGTGTCGAGTCGGTCTCGAAGGACTCCGCCTCCGTCTGCGTAAGGCGGGCCGCGTCTACGAAGACCTTCAGGATCAGATCCCAGTCCGTCGGACCCGCGTCATACTGCGGGCGCCAACGGAAGGGCTGACCACCCAGCGTTCCCGGATCCAGCTCGGGCGACATGGCCCGGGGCACGTGCAGCCGGTACTCGATCGTCCCCATCACCACGTTATCACCAGCAACGATCGACTCCGGATACCCGCGCACCGTATAGAGCCCGCCTGCGGTCATCTGCTCATTGGGGATCAGGCGCGAGCCCAGCGAGGACTGGCCGCGCCCCGCGAGCAGGATCTCGTGCGCCAGCCCGGTCACCTCTCCCGTGCCGCGCAGCAGCGGATCGAGATAGAAGCTGTGCGTGACCTCGCCCTGCAGCACCCCGAACGAGTCATCGGCGTTCGTCCGGCCGAGCGGATCCAGGTCCTCCTCGGTCCCGATGAGGTCGGGCATGTTGAATCGCACGCCCGCGTAGGCGTCCGTGCGTGAGTCCTCGCGGTGGCGCTCGAGCCTCAGCCCAATGTGCGGCATCAGAAAGTCCGAGTCGCCCTCGACCGCCGCGAGCTGGTTGTCCACGCCGACGTGCTGGAACTTGACGCCCGCGACAAGGTCAACGAACAACTCGCGCCGCTGGTAGAAGTTCCACGCGAGCTCGGCGCCGAAGTCGTACCCATCACCCTCAAAGTCCGCGTCGGGCTGGCCGACGTCCGACGCGAGGTACGTGTACCAGGACCCCTGCACGCGAGCCCGCAGCCGCTCCGCCAGCGGCCGGTCGTAGCTGCCGTAGAGAAGGTGCACGTCCTCAAAGTTCGCCGTGTGGTAGCCGACTTGCAGAATGTCGTCGTGGTTGGTCAGGTCGTTGTGGATGAAGCCCAGGTGCTGACGCCAGGAACTCGTGCTCCCGGATCCCGTGTTCGAGACCTGTCCAAACAAAAGCCACGGCCGATTCTCCGTGATCAGATAGTCGAGCTGCACCTGTCCGGGCGCTTCGCCCGGCGCCGAGACGCGCGGATCCACGCGCCGGCCGGGCTGGCGATTGAGCCGGAAGACAAAGTCGTCAATCAGATCGGTGCGAAGCAGTGACGTCTTGCCTTCCGCCCCTTCCGCCCCCTCCGCCCCCTCCACCCCCTCTGCGCCTTCGGCCCCCTCTGCCACCACCGGCGACCGCGCGAGCAGGCGCGCGTGCAGGGGATGGTTGTTGGTCTGATCCTCGGGCAAGCGCTCACCAAGCCCGACCGTCGTGACCGCCGCGACCCGCGCGACCGTGACATCAATCACAAGCGAGGTATCGCTCGCCGCCCGCGCATCCACGACGCGCCCATCCTCCACGCGGAACTGCGTCAGGTCGGGCGTTGCATACACGCCGCGCAGGTTCAGTGCCTTGAGCTGCCGCACAATCGCCGGCGCGACTTCCGCCAGCGCGAGGTCCGTCAACCGAACCCCGCCGGGGATCGTCGCGATCTCCGCGAGGCTCAGCTCGCGGCCACCCTCCGCAACCGGAACCAGCACGCCATCCGGACCAGCCTCGACGCGGATCGTCGCGCCAAGCAACGTCGCCTCCGGAGGCAGATCAACCCCCGGCTGCGAGAAGCGAATCACAACACCAGTCAGCAGGTGACTCCCGGAGGCGGGCTCGGCTGGCGCAACCGCGGCGGCGGGATCAGGGACCTGCGCGAGCGCGGCCTCATCACCCAGCGCCGCCAAGCCAAGCACGCCCGCCGCAAGGCTCCGTCCGCAGAGGCTTGGCTTCTTCGCCGCGGCCATCCAGAGTCGCATCGCTACACCGAATCGAGTTCTCATAACTCCTTCTTCGTCCAACGAGCCACAAATACATCGGGGGGAGCCACGGACCACTCCAGATGCGCGGCACAGCCGGTTCAGGTTCCCCCCGTCCACTGTCTCTCCCTCGATTCGGTAAGCCTCTGGGCCGATCCATTTCGCACTCTTGTCTCTGAGACCGACGCGCACGACTTGCGCTGAGCTGCGACCCACCTTTCACGGAACCCACCGATGCACCGAACGAATTCCACTACTGCCGCCGCCCGCATCACCACGGTCGCGCTCGGTCTTCTGGCCGCGGCGGGCGTTGGCTGCGGCAGCCAGGGCAGCACCGCATCGATGGGCCAGCTCGCGCCCGTGAGCGTCGCTCAAGCCCCTGCAACGCTGAGCCTTGGAGCTGGCGATGCGCTCGGACAGATCGTGTATGTGAATGATGTGATCCTCGCGCTGGGCGGCAACCCCAGCGAGTTCTGGGCCATGAGTCAGGGGTCGATGCCGACGCTCGCGAACCTTCAGGCCTCCGCGACCATCGCGGCACTTCCGATCATGCCCCGTACGAACGCGATCGATGTGCGGAACCACACCGATCCGTTCGAAGCGATGAATCAGGCGGATGCGCCGATCGCGACGGTGCTCGAGAGCGTCGATCCGGGCCAATAGCCTTCTAAACTCCAAACGACATTGCTCGGCCTCGGTCGCGAGGTGCGGTTTTTACTGCGCAGCTTCTGCCGCGTGTGCGTAGCAGGACGCGCGGATGGCCTGTGCCGCTTGCGCGGCCCATGGATTCTCGGTCGAACTCTGGCTCTTGCTTTGGTGGCCGCAGGCCCAAACGCGCTGCATGTTCATGGTGTCCGGATCCACCGCGGCTGGTGCCCGTAGCGCTTGAGGCAGAGTCGTGGCGCGTGCGGAGCCGGGCAAGGTCAGCAATCGAGTTCATGCGCGGGTCACCATTTAGAAGCGAGGTTGCGATGCGTATCTCTTTGAAGGCTGCACAGATCCTGTTTGGTTCGGCCCTCGTGGCGAGCGCGGGTGCTGCAGCCAACGCGACCATCATCACCGATGCCGCCTTCTTCCCGCCCATTCCCCACACGCTCATCAGTTTCGAGAGCGACGGCGCGGGGAACGCGATCTCGCTGCTGAACGCCGCGACGCAGGCGATGCCCGCCAACGCCTATGACAACCTCGGCGTCTCCTTCACGGCCTCCTCCGGCATGCGATGGACCAACGACGGCAACTCCCTCTTCGACGCGGCCCAGCTCTCCGGTGGCTCGCCCGCCAACTCGATTCCTTCCACGTTTGTCAACAACTTCACGATCACCTTCTCGGTCCCCGTGCGTGCCTTCGGCATGCTGGTGGTGAACAACCGCCTTCGCGACCCGATCGGCCCCACGTTCTTCATCCGCGACACGCAGGGCAACATGATCGACACGCTCACATTCGACAGCATCTTCTACGATGGCCAGTTTGGCAACGCCAACACCGTTGCGGACTTTGGCTTCCTCGGCGCTACGTACGGCGTGGACATCGGCTCAATTGAGATCACCAAGACCCACGCGATCTTCGATGATCTCCGCTTCTCGGCGATCCCGGCCCCCGGGCCGATCGCGCTGACGGGCCTGGCCATTCTCGCCGCGGCTCGCCGCCGCCGGTAGCTGGCACCGGTAGATGGTGCTGATAACTCGCGCCGGTCCTGTTTGCCTCAAACATCACGCTTCGCAACACACGCCACATCATGGCGTGTTTTCGTTGGTGTCCGTGGCAACTTTCTTGAGAGATGGCTCGCCTCAACACGTTGATGCCACAGCACGCCACACCGCGCCACACACCGTGCGTAGCACGGCTGATGTGCGAAGTCGTGGGCATGCACAAGCGGCGCGTGCGCCGGGAATGTCTCGTGTGTGAAGATGGGCGGCTTTGAGCGATACTTGGACCTTGCGGCGTCCCCGCCGGAGTTTCTTGGAGCCTTCGGGGAATCCCTGTCACCTCTGGCAGCATTTCTGCTATACTCCGGCGGTCCTCTCGTGTGGGGCTGGAGTCGCTCTTGATGACCCGGCGAGGTTTTTCATTGGTAGAGCTGCTTGTCAGCATCGCAATCATCGCGGTGCTGCTCGCCATGCTCCTGCCGACGCTGGTGCATGCTCGCAGGCTGAGCCATCAGGTCAACTGCGCCAATAATCTCCGCCAGGTCAGCATCGGCTGGGTCACCTACATCCAAGAGAACAAGGACACCTTCCCCCGGTTTGGAGTCTTTCCAGACTGGAACTATGGTGGCGCTTCGTTCCTTGGGCCTGAGCGCACGCCGATTCTTGCGAGCGAGCGGCCCATCAACCGGTACATCGCAGATGACGACACGGGTGCCGCGATGAGCCGCAACCTGATTGCGCTCTTCCGCTGCCCCTCCGACCGCGGCGTCTACGAGCGCGGCGGCACAGTCCGGGGCGTCTCGCCCCGGAGTCTGCTCGAAGAAGGCCGCAGCTGCTTTGAGAACTTCGGCACCAGCTACCGCGCGAATCCGTTCCTTCTTGATTCCAGGCGTGCAGGCATCGATGAGCTGCAGCGCCCGCTGCGCTTGTACGAGATTCATGTCGATCAGTCGCGCCTGCTTCTCATGGGGGATCCGGCATGGTGGTTCGCGACGCGGCCGCCGACGGATCCGGAATCTCTGCGTGAAGCATCATGGCACGGCACGATCGACGGCGGTAACATGCTCGCGGTCGATGGCTCGACTCGATTCATCAAGTTTGGCGAGCCGGGCGCGCCGAGCTTTGTGCTGATGCCGCGGCCCCACACGCGGTAAGCCACGAGCGCAGGGCGCGCGACCATACGAACACCGGCACGAACAGCGATGAGATCGGCCGGCTCGTTATCGGGCTGCGGAAGCGGTGCTGCGCTGCTGCTACGTCCGGTACACCAACCACGTGCCAACCTGTGAGGTGGCCCCGTCATTCTACTGGGGAATTGCGCCTCCAGCCCTGAATCGGGACGCCGGTTCGGACGATGGTGAGTCGCCGCCGTCGGCAAAACCACCATGAGCATCCGTAGCCATCAGGGATTGAGTGACTTCGCGCCAAGGCCTGCGAATCTTCGCAGGCATGGGCGGCTGCTCTGCCAGCAGGTTCGCTGCTCGCTCGGCGTGGTGCTGGACATCTCGTTCTCGGGTATGCGGGTGCGCAGCGGCGCGCGTGCACCATCGAAGGGCAACAGCATCATGATCACGCTGGAGTCGATGGATGCCTGCGCCATGATCGAGGCGACGGTGGTCTGGAGCCGGCGGACGGGGCTCTTCCGGCACGACATGGGCATTGAGTTCGGCGAGCTCTCGTCGGACGTGCGCCGGCTTCTCCTCGAGGTGGCCCGAGGATGCGCGCACAACGAGACGCTTCGCCCCGACCACGAGCGCGAGCAGGATCGGTTCTGAATCGCGCTGGGCTGGCCTCTCGCCGCATCCTTCCAAGCCACAACCGGTACAGACTGATAGAGTGACGAGAGACGGGCGTGCCCCGGCCGCGTGTGCTTGCTGAACCAAACGCGTTCTGACGCGTCGGAGTGATGGCATGAAGAACTTCTCAAAGATGGCGTTCACCGTGGCGATCGTGGGCGCGTGCTTGGGTCTCGGCGGCCTGAGCGCGCACGGCGCATCGTCGCAAGTGCTGCAACCGGCTACCGATGCCAAACCGGACATCAAGCCTGACACCGGCGCCAATGTGGATCTGCGCCCGCGCTTCACAAAGGGGCAGGAGATCCGATTCCGCATGAAGATGGAGTCGACGGGCACGCAGGCTGGCGACGCCGCGGGTGAGCAGAGCATGTCGACAAACCAGGAGATCGGCCTGCTGATGCGCGTGAAGGAAGTCAACGCGGAGTCGGGCGCGCTGCTGGACCTGGTGTACGAGTCGCTCAAGTTCAACATGGATTCGCCGATGATGGGCCGGATCGACTTTGACAGCAGCAAGCCCGCAACGGGCGGTGATGAGGCGATCGCGGAAGGCATGCTGCGCCCGCTGGTTGGCCTCACGCTCTCGGTCAAGACCGACAAGGACGGCAACATCACCGACGTGCAGTCGCCGGAGGGCGCAGGCGGCGTGGCGGGCGCGATGCTCCGCCAGTTCACGGGTGCCGACGTTGTCAAGAACATGTTCGGCCCGATCGTCTCGCTGCGCCGGGGCACGGGCCAGGCCGCGGTCGGCGAGACTTGGACGAATCAGGACGCCATCGAGTCGCCGATGGGCACGATGAAGGTCACGACCAACAACACGCTGAGCTCGCACGCTCAGGGCCGCGCCACCATCGACATCAAGGGCGGCGTCTCACTCACGCAGGGCGGCGCGGGCGCGAGCGCCATCCCCGGCCTCATGCCCGCGGCCACGATCAAGGAATCCTCGATCAAGGGCCAGGCAATCTGGGACACGGCCAAGGGCATGCTCCGCTCGGTCAAGAGCGAGCAGACGATCACCATCGAGGCCGACCTCGCCGGCCAGAAGACCGTGAGCAAGCAGGTCATGCGGATGGACGTGGCACGCGTCGGGGAGTAGCCCCAGCGTCACAGTGCCGCATCACCGTGTCGGCACGCACACCCTGCCCGAGGACTTCGACCGCTCGGCGCTTCGCGCGTCCTGTTGATCGTCTTCTGGTTTGTTATCACGTTTGTGGACCGTCCTAGTTGAACCCGCCAGCGATCTCGGTCTCGAGTCCTGCGCTTCGGGCGCGGTCGATCATCTGCCGCGCGAGGGCTTGGCGCTCTTCGGCTTGCATGAGGGTTGCGAGCAGGAGCCAGCCCGAGGCGGTGTTGTTCGCGTTCGCGCCGGTGGAGGCGCGCATCACGAGCGTGCGCCAGCGGTTCCTTCCGATGCTCATCTCGCGCGGCAGCATGGGCTCGCCCCCCAGGGCCGGGTCGGTGCGATACGCCAAGCGCATCACCGCATGCGCATCGTCGATGCGACGATCCTCGAGCAACGCCACCGCCAGCCAACGCTGCGCGCGGGTGTCCTCGGGCTCGGCGCGAAGGTGCAGGCGCAGCTGGATGACGGCGTTCGCCGCGGCACTAGGCGAGTCGGAGGCCATGAGCACCTGGGCCCGCTCGAAGGAAGTCAGTTCTTGCTCGGGCATCGCGAGGTCCTGCTGCGTGTTGACGAGCATCGGCGCCCCGTTCATCGCAAGGCGCGGGTCGTACTGGCCCGTGCCCTGCGCGAAGCCGAAGGCGGGCTGGCGGCCCCAGCCGATCCAGGGCGAGCCATAGAAGTTGCACCAGTTCCAGACGGGGACGGCGACGCACGTGTTGCGGCGCCAGCGCGTGTGGAACGCGCCGCCGCTGCCGACATGGAAGCCAACGTTCCAGCGATCATCTCGCCAACTGCCATCGATGGAGATGCCGCTGCCGACGTTGATCGGGAGCGGCTGGATCGCAACGTCGCCCCAGACGGGCGGGCAAGGCTGCACCGGTGGCGGGCAGATGATGGGCGGGCGCGGCCAAGGCGTGGGATAGATCACGCGCGGCGGCAGCGGGTTCCAAGTGGTCGGAACGCCGTTGCGCGCGGCACCGTTGATGAGGTCGATGTTCATGCCGCCGGAACGGAAGTTGGGGCGGCGCTGATTGATCGGCGGCGGGGTGGGCGGCTGGATGATGATGAGGCCGGGCTGGGTGGGTTGCGTGGAGGGTGGGGGTGGGGGCGTGGGGCGAGGCGTCTGGCGAACGCCGAACTGCGCCTGCGCGGCGAACGTGCAGACCATCGTGCCAGCGAGTGCCGCGGTGCCGAGTGAGGTGAGCGAGCGAAAGGTTGGCATGTGCCGGATCCTGTTGGGCGAGTTGGTCGGAGCGTTCAAACGGATTGGACGGCTGGAGGGAGTGGGTGTTCCCTGGAAAGCGTGGCGAGGTCGTGTGGCGAGGCTGGCTCGGCGCGCACGCGCGGCCAAGGGCGTCTAACCTGCCCCTATGTACCGACTGACACCATGGCGGGTTGCGAAGATTAAGGCATCGGGCGCGGCGCGAAGCGGTGTGGAACTGCGGAGCGGCTTTTGCCGCGCGGCGGTTCGGGCATTGCTCGTCTCAGCAATGGTGGCTGTCGGGGCCGGGCTCGGGTCGTGCAGCGGATTCGGGCTTGGGGGCGGCGGCTCGGGGGAGCTGCGAGGGGTGGCGAGCGGGAACGCGCTCTCGCTCAATCTGCCGACACGAATCTTTGATTCGACGGACATCAACACGGCCGATGTATATCTGACGGACCTGCCGCGAGAGGTCTGGATGGGGCAGGAGGGGCAGCCGTTCGACGCGACGGAGGTGCGCGGAACGCTGGTCCATATCCGGCTGTATCTGAGGCCCAGCGCGGGCGACACGCCGATCGCGTCGAGCGCGTCGTCGTCGAACGTGCGGGTGCTTGTCTTGTCGGGGGGCGAGCTTGGGGTGTATGCGGGCGGCGCGTTCATGCGGGCCTCGGGAGATACGGGTGAGAGCTCGCTGAGCGGGTCGGTCTCGGGCGGGACACTGCGGCTGAGGCGTGCGACGGGCGGGTTCGAGGATCGGCTCGGGCCGAGCACGTTCGAGCGCTCGTTCAGCGCCACCCGCGACCCGGCCCAGGCGCGGGCGATGGCTCGGGCGCTGCTGGCACTGTCGGCAGTAGGCACGCCGACGGAGTGAGGAAGTGGCGGGGAGAAGTGACCAACTGGCCACGTGACCACGTGGCCAAGTGATCAGGTGGTCGAGTGAAAGAGAGGCGCATGAGGATCGGCCGCGTGCAACTCCCTTACGATTGTTGATGTTCCTCTTCCGTCTGAGCCGCGCGGCTTCGTAACGAGCCTTCTCTGCTAGTTCTCTTCTCGCTTCCCGCCTCTGGGTCTTCGTTTCTCACTTCATCGCTACTTCGCTCTATCGCTTCATCGTTTTTCGCTTTCCGCCTCTCACTTTCCCGAGTTCCACTATGTATCAATCACTTCTGACACGCCGGTATCTGATGAGCAAGGTCATGCCGCTGCTGGCTTCGGTTGCGGTGATGCTCTGCTCGGCACTGGTCATCGTGACGTGGTCGGTGATGGGCGGCTTCCTCGCGATGCTGATCGGGACGGGGCGCACGATGATCGGGGATGTGAGCATCTCCTGGCCGAACATCGGGTTCCCGCACTATCAGGACCTGCGCGAGCGGCTTGAGGCCGATCCGATGGTGAGCGCGACGGCGCCGGTGATCCAGGCGTACGGGATGGTCGCACTTCCAAACGGCATCACGCGCGTCATCACGATCCGCGGCGTGGATGGTCCTTCGTTCGCGCGCGTCACGAAGTTCGAGGAGACGCTCTGGTGGCAGGCGATCACTGAACCGATGGCAAAGGACCACGACGGGCGCGATCCGCGGTACCAGCTGAGAGACTCACCCGGCTTCAAGCGCCTGAAGGACTCGGGGCTCAACCTCACGCGCACGAACCTCGACACGGGCGAGGATGAGGGCGGCGTGGTGATGGGGATTGAGATGTCGGGGTTCAACCTGCGCGAGGCGGAGGGCTTCTACACGCCCAAGGTCGTTGAGCGGCGTATGCCCGATGGGACAATCAAGACTGTGGACACGTTCCTGCCCGCGAGCGGGAAGGTCGGGATCACGGTGCTGCCGCTGGACCGCGCTGGGAATCCGCTCGAGTCCTTGACGAAGAAACTGCCCGTGGCGAACGAGTTCCGGTCGGGCGTGTACGAGATTGATCGCAACATCGCGCTCGTGCGGCTTGATGTGCTGCAGAACATGCTTCGGATGAACGCGGGGCTGCGCGTGAGAGAGGATGCCGATAGAGCGGCCGGGACCGTCGCGGTCGATCCTTCGACGGGGCTGGAGTCGTTCATCAAGCCAACCACCGATCAGCTCATCGAGGATCCGGCGCGTGTGACGGACATCCTGATCCGCGGCACCGGCAAGCTCGGCACGGGCGAGGAGGCCGAGCGGCTGCGGGCGCGAGTCCGCGAGATCTACGAAGAGTTCGCGCGGGCCCATCCGGGCGAGGTGCCCGACTCGTTCGACATCGAGATCTCGACGTGGGAGGACAACAACCGGTTCATGATCGAGGCCGTGAAGAAGGAGACGGCGCTGGTGCTGGTCCTCTTCGCGTTCATGTCGATCGTGGCGGTCTTCCTCGTGCTGGCAATCTTCTGGTCCATGATCTCGGAGAAGACCAAGGACATCGGGATTCTTCGGGCGCTCGGCGCAAGCCGCGGCGGGATCGTGTGGCTCTGGGTGCGGTACGGGCTTGCCATTGGCCTTGTCGGCGGCGTGGCCGGGCTCGTGCTGGCGTACACGATCGTCTGGAACATCAACCCGATCCACGAGTGGATGGGCCAGCAGCTCAACATCGTGATCTGGGATCCCAGGATCTACTACTTCACGCGGATCCCAAGCGTGGTGAACCCGATGCACGCGCTCTACGCGGTCTCGGGCTTCGTGATCTCATCCGCCGTGGGCGCCCTCCTGCCAGCGATCCGCGCGGCGATGCTCCACCCCGTCAAGGCGCTCCGCTTCGAGTAACTTGGCCTCCAGCTCACGCACCGCGGCCTCCTATTTTCGCTTACCACTTCTCGCTTTACTAGTTTTCGCTTCCCCAATTTCCCTATGCCCATCCTCACCGTCGAAAACGTTCACAAGACCTATCGCCTCGGGCGGATCGATATCCCCGTGCTCCACGGCGTGAACCTGTCGCTGGAGGCGGGGAAGATCGTGGCGATCCTGGGCGCTTCCGGCTCGGGAAAGTCCACACTGCTTCACCTCATCGGCGGGCTTGATCGCCCCGATGCCTCGCCCAAGGGGACGATCACGTTCGACGGACGCGATGTCGGGCGTTTCTCGGCGGGTGAGCTGGACTCGTACCGGAATCTTGATGTCGGGTTTGTCTTCCAGTTCTACCACCTGCTCGCGGAGCTTTCGGTCCTGGACAATGTGCTGCTGGGCTTGATGATCCGGCATGGGCGGCTGGGGTATCTGACGCGGGCGAAGGAGTGCCGCGAGAGGGCGATGGGCCTGCTCGAGCGCGTCGGGCTTTCGCACCGGCTGAAGCATCGGCCAGCGGAGCTGTCGGGTGGTGAGCGCCAGCGCGTTGCGATTGCCCGGGCTTTGGTGACCAAGCCGAGGCTGCTGTTGGCCGACGAGCCAACGGGAAATCTGGATCAGGCGACGGGTGGGGGCGTGCTGGATCTGCTGCTGGATCTGCGTGCCGCGGACGGGGCGGCGATGGTGATCGTGACGCACGATCCGAACACGGCGGCGCGGGCGGCTTAGGTGGTGCGGCGGGCGGATGGTCGTGTGGTGGGGCGGGAGGGGCGGGTCCGCCGCGGCAGTCGGGCGCGGGGTGTCGGTTGCGCCTCTGGGGAGGCACTTTTCCTTTGCGTTGTCTTTCCGCGGCGGAGCCACCCATGGAGCCTAGCGTTTACTATCATCTGAACATCCATGGCGACTCTTCCCACCAACACGATGCAGGCGACCGTCGCGAAGACGGTGATGGTCTCGGGCCTTGGTGGCCTGCCGGTCCGTGCAAACGTGGTTGAGGTCGGGTCGGGGCTGCCGGTCGTGTTTTTGCACGGGCTGGTCGGGCTGAACGATCACTGGGACGAGGTCGTGCATCGGGTGCGTCACACGCGCCGGTGCATCCTGCTCCAGTTGCCGCTGCTGGACCTTGAAGGGGACGATTGCTCGATCGAGGGCGCGACGGAGCTGACGGCCCGCTTCATTAAGAGCTATCTGAACGAGCCCGCGACACTGGTTGGCAACTCCTTCGGCGGGCATGTGGCGCTGCGGCTTGCAATCGAGCGTCGGGACCTTGTGTCGGGGCTGATCCTGGCTGGCGCAAGCGGGCTGAACGAGCGGACCACGATCCGCGAGGTGCAGATCAGGCCATCGCGCGAGTGGCTTGAGGAGAAGATCGGCGAGCTCTTCCACGACCGGTCGAAGATGAATCCCGCAGATGTGGACCGCGCGTTTGCTGAGCTGTCGTCGCGCGGGCATGCGCGGGCGATGGTGAAGCTCTCGCGATCCGCACGCAGGAACCATCTTGGCGATGCGATCCATAAGATCAGTGCCCCCACGCTGCTGCTGTGGGGCAAGCAGGACGTCGTGACCCCGCCCGACGCGGTGGTGGAGTTCACCAGCAAGATCCGCGACACGAAGGTCGTGTGGCTCGAGCAGTGTGGCCACGCGCCGATGATCGAGTGTCCCGAGCCTTTCGCGGCGGGCATGCTCGAGTTCTTCGCCGAGCTCGAGGCGAGGAAGCGGTAGAGAGCCCGGCCACCCCGAAGGCAGCAACAAGACTCTCATGCAGGCACCTATCAACGTCGGACCATTCTCCTGGACGAGCCTTGTGGGGCTTGGGCTTCGCACGTACATCTCATCGAGGATCCGGCTGGTCTCGGACACGCGGCACTGGCAGCGCAACAGCGCTGGGATCCAGTCCGCGCAGCTTCGGAATCTGCTGGTTGAGGCCTCGGGCACTGAATTTGGCCGCGAGCATGGCTTTGCGCGGCTTGCAGAACTGAGCGAGCCAGAGCTGGTCGACGCGTATCGAAAGGAAGTTCCCATCGCGGACTGGTACGCCTTCAAGGATCGCATCGTGCGCATGCGTGAGGAGGGGCGGCCTGATGTCCTGTGGCCGGGGCTCGTGCGCGACTTCGCGCAGACCAGCGGCACGACGGCTGGGGACAAGTTCATTCCCGTCTCGGCAGCGATGCTCCGGAGCAACTTTCTCGCATCCCTGGACATCTTCGCGCACCTGCACCGGTTCGGAGTCTCGGTGCCGCGGCTCTTGGGCGGGAAGAGCTTGTTCCTAGGCGGATCCTCGGCGCTGGAGACCAATGCGCACGGCGTGCGGACGGGCGATCTCTCGGGGATTGTGACGCCGCTGATCAAGTGGCCGATCTCGGAGATCTATCTGCCGGGGAAGCACATCGCGTTGATGTCGCACTGGCCGAGCAAGATCGATGCGATGGCCAAACGCTGTCTCGATGCGGACATCCGCATGGTCTCGGGCATGTGCTCTTGGGGCCTTGTGCTCTTTGAGCGCGTGATGCAGATGGCGCGCGAGCGAGGGCAGAGCGTGCGGACGATCCGCGATGTGTGGCCGAACTTCACGGTCTTCGTGCACGGAGGCGTGAAGTACGGCCCGTTTGACCCCAAGATGCGTGCGGCGTTCTCGGGCGATCCGGCGGGCGCCGACCTGCCCTGCAGGCTCGAGCTGTACCCGGCATCCGAGGGCTTCCTCGCGATCCAGGATGTGAAGGGCGAGCCGGGCATGCGGCTGAACGTGGATCACATGAACTTCTTTGAGTTCGTGCCGCTGGAGGAGATCGATGCTCCCAACGCGCGAGCCTTCACATGCGACACGGTTGAGAAGGGTCAGAAGTATGTGGTGGTGATGTCCACGTGCGCGGGGCTGTACCGATATGTGCTGGGCGACGTCGTGGAGTTTGACACGATCGCCGACAAGCACCCGGCGCTGGGCGGCGGCGGCGGCGATGGTCCGGCACGCCTGCGGATTGTGGGGCGGCACCGCCACTTCATCAACGCGTTCGGAGAGAACCTGATCGTGGAGCACATCGAGAACGCGGTGGCGGACGCGTCGCGAGCCTGCGCCGTGATGGTGGGCGAGTTCTCCGCCGCGCCCGTCTACCCGAGCGAGGGCGTGCGGGCGGGGCTTGAGCTGTGCGTTGAGATCGAGTCGGTGTCGAGCCCGGCGCAGATGGAAGCCTTCGCTGCGGCGTTTGACCAGAGCCTCAAGCGGCAGAACGTTGATTACTCAACGAAGCGAACCGACGGACTGGGCATGGCAGCGCCAACCGTCACGGCCTTGGCGCCGGGCGCGTTCCATCGCTGGATGGAGTCGCGCGGCAAGCTCGGCGGGCAGCACAAGTGCCCGCGATGCGCGAATCATCGCGACATCATCGAGGGTGTGAAGTTGCTGCCGGGCGCGATGCGGGCCTAACGCGCGCCCACGACTTCCGCGAGGGCCTTGCCCAAACGCCAGACATCATGGAACGATGTATAGAGCGGCGCGGGCGCGACGCGGACCACGTTGGGCGAGCGGAAGTCGCAGACGACGCCTCGAGCCTTCAGGCCGTCGTGGGCGCGACGTGCATCGCCGGGAAGAACCAGCGAGAGCTGGCAGCCGCGCCGATCAGGATCGCGCGGCGTGAGAATGCCGATGCGCCCGCTGGTGGGCGCGAGTGCATTAATGCCGTCGATCAGCCACTCGGCGTAGCCCGTGAGGCGAATCGACTTCGCGCGCAGGCGGTCAATGCCCGCGCGATCGAAGAGCTCGAGCGAAGCCTTCACCGGCGTCATCGAGAAGATCGGTGGATTCGAGAGCTGCCACCGGTCCGCGCTCGCGACGGGAACGAAGTCGGGCCCCATTTCAAAGCGCGTGGCGGGGTCGTTGCCCCACCAGCCCGCAAACTGTGGCAGGTCGGTGCGGGCCAGGTGTCGCTCATGGACGAACGCGCCAGCGATGGCGCCGGGCCCGGAGTTGAGGTACTTGTACGAGCACCACGCGGCGAAGTCAGCGCCCCAGTCGTGCAGACGCATCGGCACGTTGCCCGCGGCGTGGGCGAGGTCCCAGCCGCAGATCGCGCCGGCGGCGCGTGCAGCGTGCGTGATGAGCTGCATGTCCAGCCACTGGCCCGTCAAGTAGTTGACGCCGCCGAGCATGACGAGCGCAAGCGACGGAGCCTCGCGCTCAATGGCGAAGAGGATGTCCTCGGTGCGGAGCGTGGGCTCGCCCTCGCGCGGGCGAAGGCGGATGATCGCCGCCGCGGGAGTTTGGCCGTGGTCGCCGCTGTGAAGATGGGCCTGGCTCGCGACGGCGTGCGAGTCGCTCGGGAACGCGGCGTCCTCGATCATCATCTTGTAGCGAGAGGATGTCGGGCGGTAGAAGGACGTCATCAGGACATGGAGGTTGACCGTCAGCGAGTTCATCGCAACGACCTCGCGCTCGAGCGCACCGACGATGCGCGAGAGCGGAGCGCGCAGGGACTCGTGGTACGGCAGCCAGGGATCGCGCCCGTGCAGATGGCCCTCGACACCCAGACCCGCCCAGTCATCGAGCTGGCCCATAAGCATCTCGCGCGCCTTGCGAGGCATGGCACCCAGCGAGTTGCCAGTCATGTAGATGCTGGTGGACGTGGCGTCGCCGCGGATCGCGTCGGTTGAGAGCCCCGCCCACGCAGCGTGGGCCGTTGGAATGTGGAACTCGGCGCGAAGCGGCGCAAGCGGATCGGCGGCGTCCGCTGCGAGCGCGAAGGATTCGTCGTTGACGTAGGGTGCGTGATTGGGCATGCGAGGGTGATGGTACCCCCAGGCGGGATGGCCGCGACCCGGGCGCGATGGGACGGCTATCCTTGGCCTCGGGCGCGGCAAGACCGCCCCGAAAAGGCGGCCGGATACCAAAGTGGCCTAATGGGGCGGATTGCAAATCCGTTTGTCGTGGGTTCGAATCCCACTCCGGCCTTT
>JBBQGR010000003.1:0-27065 GCA_038323185.1 Phycisphaerales bacterium
CATCCGCGCCAGTTTGTGCAGCGTCGAGGCGTCGTCGGGCTTTGACTGGCGGATCAGGAACACGCTTCACCCCGTCTCGGTTGATGGATGCCCCCTGGTTCGGACATGGCTGATTAAGCCATGTCTAGCCATCGTAGTCGACAGGCAGCCTAGCCCCCTTCGGCTCGGCCACCAACCCTCTTTCCATGGGTATCGGGCGTTGGGTGGCCTTAGTCGAGCCTTCTCAGGATCGAAGATAGCGTGTGAATCAAACAGTGTCAAATCAAAATGCGAACAGAGTGCAAACAAAACGTGGTCCGGCTCAGAAGTCGCGCCGGGAGAAGATCCAGGCGGAGATTGCCAGTACAAAACCCTGGAAGAGCAGTGAGGTGCCTATCACCCAGGCCGTGGTGCGGCCGCGGACGGCCTCCTCCAGGCGGAGGGCGACCTCCCGGTCTGGGCGACCGAACCGGGCAAACTCTTCGCGGGGCTCATCCTCGCGTGGCGTGCCGAAGAGGGCCTTGTCCTCCTTTGAGACGAGCCAGCGGTCGAGGAGCCCTGTCGTTTCCTGGGTCTTTGGGAGAAGAGATTTGGCTAGCATCACAGCGCCCGACCAGCGGCGCCAGCGATCGGCGTTTTCGGTGGCCTCGATCTGGTCCTGGCGCACGCCCGCGAGGAAGGGGTTGACGGCTTCGAGAGCGTCGGTCGCCTTGCCGGGGAGTGGGCCCGCCTCGCCCGGGATTGGCTCGCCCTTTTCCTTGAGCTGATCCAAGGTGCGGCGGGCGTTGGCTTCGGCGCGTTCGACCTTCTTCGCAGCGCGGTCGACGTTGACCGCGGTGGTCTCACGTTGGACGAGGAAGACGCCGTCGACGGTGTTGACGGACCAGATGAGCAGCCACACAAGAACCGTTAGGAGGATCGCGGCGATAGTGGAGCGTGTGAGAAGGCCGAAGAGGACGCAGATGCAGTAGAGGTAGCTGAAGGCAAGGAGGACGATTGGGACCGCGAGGAAGATCTGGAGCTCGAGCGTTCCGCCGCGGATCCAGATGACGAGGAAGGCGGCGGTGGTGAAGGCGGCGACCTGCAGGCCGACGAAGAGGAGGCCGGTCAGATACTTGGTGAGAAAGAGTCGGACGCGCGAGATGGGCTTGGAGAGGGTGAGCTCGATGGCGCCGCCGGCGATGAAGTCGGGGAAGATCGAGGCGGTGGAGATGAGCGCGAGGATCGCGGCCCCCCACGAGAGCCAGTAGGGAATCGCGACGTTGGCGAAGGCGAACATGTAGAACTTGCTGGGCGGGATCACGTCGGAGGTGACGAGGCCGTTGGTGTCGATCTCCCAGTGCAGGAAGGTGATGCCGACCTTGTTGATGCCGAAGGCTGCGAAGGCGCCGACAACAAGCCCCGAAAGGATCAGGGTGATCCAGAAGAGCTTCTTGGCGTTGAGCTCGCGGTACGCGTCGAGGAGGAGGGCGAGGGTTTGGGTCATGGCGATTTAGGGAAGGGACTGGGAAATGGGGATTGGCTAGTTGCTTCCGGCGCCGGGCTTAAGGGCCTTTCCGGTGTTGGGGTCGGTGACGGCTTGCATGAAGAGGTCCTCGAGTGAGGGGCGAACGGGCCTGATTGACTTGATGATGATGTTGCCGGCGCGGAGGCGGTCGATGAGGGGTTGGATGCTGGCGTCGTCGGTGGTGTTGAGGATGATGCCGGTGCGGCTGATGCTGAAAGCTTCGCCGCTTGAGAGGGTGCCGCTCCAGGCGATGCGCGGGGCGAGCTGGGTCGCGGGGTCGGCGATGAGGCCGGGCGCGGCGGCTTGAGTGGAGACTTGCGCGGCGATTTCGGGGAGGGCTCGGGCGAGCGTGGCGGCGGTGGTCTCAGGTCCGGCGTCGAGCCCGATCTCGATCTCGTAGCGGGCCTGAGTCGCTGTGAGTTCGGGGATGGTGCCCTGGCTCACGACGCGGCCTTGCACCATGATGGCGACTCGGTCGCAGAGCATCTCGAGCTCGCTCAAGAGGTGCGAGTTGAGGAAGATGGTCTTGCCCTCATCGCGCAGGCGCTGGAGGACCTCGCGGATCTCGCGTCGGCCGACGGGATCGACGCCGTCGGTGGGCTCATCGAGCAGGATGAGGTCAGGGTTGTTCATGAGGGCCTGGGCGATGCCGATGCGTTGGCGCATGCCCTTTGAATAGCCGCGGACTGGCTTGTTTCCCCAGGCGCCCATGCCGACGAGGTCCAGGAGTGGGCCGCGTCGGGCCTTGCGATCGCTGGCGCTGACGCCCGCGAGTGCGGCGTAGAAGTCGAGGACTTGTGCGCCGGTGAGATACTCGGGGAAGCGATGATGCTCGGGGAGATAGCCCACGCGCGCGAGGGTTGGCTTGTGGCCCACGGGCATGCCGAGCATGGTGCCGGTGGCGGCGGTGGGTCTGATCACGGTCATCAGGATTTTGATGAGCGTGCTCTTGCCCGCGCCGTTGGGACCGAGGAGTCCGAAGACCTCGCCCTTTTTGACGCGCATCTCGATGCCGCGGAGGGCGTGGACCTTGCCCTTGTAGATCTTCTCGACGCCTTGGAGGTCGATGGCCCAATCGGAGGCGAGGTGAGGAAGTGCGGAGGCTTGGGCCGTGGGTTGTGGAGAGAGTGTTGTCATGGGGAAGGGACTGGGGATTGAGACTGGGGAGAGGAGTGAGTCAGGTGTTGTAGTTGAGAGTGGTGGGAGCGTTTCCGGCAGAGGGAGATCCAAATGGTCAGGTGGTCAACCCTACAGAGCTCACCTGCCTGGTGCCACGTGCCTAGCGCCTTACTTTCGCAACCACATGGAAAAGGTGCCAGTGTTTGGGGTGGTCGGAATTGGACGTCGGGCGGTTTTCTTCTTGCCAGAACTCGATGTCAAATCCGGCGAGAAGGTCGTTTCGAATTTGCTCGTCTGAGTGATGTGAGCGGTCTGGCAGGCTGGCCCAGTCGTCGCTTGGGCCGAAGAACTGTCCCGCGAAGCGGCCTCCGGGTTTGATGGACTGGCGCACGCGCGACCAGAGGGCCGCGAACGAATGCGGCGGGCAGAATGAGAGTGCGAAGGAGGCGTTGACGAGGTCGACTTGCGCAGATGAGTGCGCTGCTGGGTGCGTTGGGGTCAGGGTTTGCTGGTCGGCGAGTGCTTCGAAGGTTGAGTGGAGTGTCGTGAGGCGCGGCCTTTGGTCTGGTGGCGTGCGTGCTTCGAGACGGTGCAAGCCTTCGCGGCTGCTGTCGATGGCGGTGACGTGCCAGCCTCGCGCGAGGAGTTCGAGCGTGTCGCGTCCGTCGCCGCAGCCGAGATCCAGAGCGTGGCGGGCCGCGTCTGGTGGAGACTCGGCGTCGAACAGGGTGATGGCTCGAAGGAGTGTCTCGCGCGCGGGAAGGTGGCCGAGCGCGTCGAAGTACGCGGGCCAGTTGCGCTCGCTCGCGTAGACGTGCGCTGGAAGGAGATGCGCCGGTCTGATCAGAGCGCCAGGCGGCGGGACAAGCGGCGCTGGGACCCCGGAGTTCTTTGGTGCCTCTGACATACGCTCGACCTCCGACTTTGCTCGCCTTGGCCGCCGGATCTATCGGAACAACGACCCATGTTCAACGACGTTCGTGAGTTTGTGTCGGGACTCTTGGCAGCGGGGGAGCTCCAGCGTATCCGCGCGAGCGTGTCGCCCGTGCTTGAGATCGCGGCGATTGCGGATCGGGTGAGCAAGAGCAACGCGCCGAATCTTCCGAGTGCTTCGGCACGCAGCAACGACCCGCGGTTTGCAGGGCTGGGCGGGCCGGCGCTGCTCTTTGAGAATGTCGAAGGGTCGGACATTCCGGTGCTGATCAACGCGTGGGGGAGCTACCGGCGCATGGAGATGGCGCTGGGATGCAACGACGCCGGGCCGGGAGCCGCGGCGGGTCACACGCCTGGCGGGTTTGATGCGCTTGGGGCGAAGATCGGCGCTCTTGTGAAGCCCGAGCCGCCTCGGTCGATGAAGGAGATCGTGGAGAAGGCGCGGCAGTTTTTTCCGCTGCTTTTCATTCCGCCCAAGCGCAAAAAGGGGAGTGGAGCGTGCCAGGAGATCGTATTTCCCGAAGAGAAAGTTGATCTGACGCGGCTGCCGCTGCTGCGGTGCTGGCCGCATGATGGTGACTTTGCGGCGCTGGGCTACACGGGCGCGACCAACGAGGGCATCCCCAACCTGGGGCGAGGTGCGGAGTGGGACGCGAATCATCGCGGGCGATACATCACGCTGGGCGGCATCCACACGATCCATGCCGACGATCGGGGCAACGCGAAGCCCTCGTCGCACAACATCGGCATGTACCGCGTGCAGCTGCTTGGCAAGCGCACGATGGCGATGCACTGGCACATGCACCACGATGGCGCGAGGCACTGGCGCTCGTGGAAGAAGCTTGGCAAGCCCATGCCCGTCGCGGTGGTGCTTGGCGGCGAGAGCGTGATGCCGTATGCGGCGACTGCGCCGCTGCCGCCGGGGATCAGTGAGCTGCTGCTTGCGGGCTTTCTGAATCGCGGCGGCATTCCGATGTGCATGGGCAAGACCGTGCCGATCTGGGTTCCGGCGAACGCGGAGATTGTGATCGAGGGGTATGTCAGCGATGTGGCGGGCCCGATCGGCTGGGATCCGCGCGTCGCGGGTGCGGGACCGCTTGGGGCGGGCGCGGTCTTTGAGGGACCGTTCGGAGATCACACCGGGTTCTACTCGCTGCCTGATCGCTACCCGATCTTGACTGTGACGGCGATCACGATGCGGCGTGATCCGATCTATCCGACGACGGTGGTGGGGCTTCCGCCGCAGGAGGACTACTTCCTGGGCAAGGCGACGGAGCGGCTCTTCTTCCCTCTGCTCAAGACGATCATCCACGACATCGATGACTATGACCTTCCGATGTTTGGCGCGTTCCATAACGCCGCGGCGCTCAAGATCAGCAAGGCGTATCCGCTTCAGGGTCGGCGCGTGATGCACAGCGTGTGGGGCGCGGGGCAGATGGCGTGGACCAAGACGCTCTTCAGTGTCGAGAAGGACGTTGATGTGCATGACACGCGAGCTGTGTTCGCGGCGGTTGCGAGGCACTGCCACCCGCATCGCGACCTCGAGGTGATTCGCGGGCCGCTGGACATTCTGGATCACGCCGCGCCGCACCTGGGGGCAGGAACGAAGATTGGGTTTGATGCGACGAGGCGCATCGAGGGTGAGCAGGCGGGCGCGCCGGACCTGCGCGAGCGGCCTGCGCCCGGTGATCTTGCGGGCGTGATGGAGCGCGTTCGCGCGATTGCGGGCGTGATCGATGTCGCGACGGCGTTTGGTGATGGTGGTTGGATGCTGGTTCGCGTGCGGAAGGACAAGGCTGGCGACGGGCGGCGTGTGATCGATGCGGTGTCGGCGATGTCGGCGATGGGGGCGAGCCTGCCGCCATTTGTGATTGTGCTCGGGCCGGATGTGGATGTGCAGAAGACTGATGAGGCTCTCTTCCACTGGTGCGCCCACAGCGACGCGGGGCGCGACTCGGTGCGGATTGGCGTGGGCGATAGCGCGGTGCTGGCGTTTGATGCGACGCCGAAGGTGCCGGGCGATGAGGCCAATGGCGAGCCGGTGAGGCCCTGGCCACCGGTGCTCGAGGTGAGTGCGGAGATTCAGGCGCGGGTCCGAGCGCGGTGGGGCGAGTATGGGTTGGGCGGTCCTTAGGAGTTGATGGTGGTTTCGGGAAGTGAGGACCATCGTCTTGCGCCGATGGCTCTGAAGAGCTTTTCTGCTCCTACCCTCACCCGTGCCGATTCTTTCCTGCGTCAATATCAAGCATCGTTTCGGCGTCGACATCATCCTCGACGGCGTTTCTCTTTCCATTGAACCTACGGACCGCATCGGGATTGTCGGGCGCAACGGCACCGGCAAGTCCACGCTCCTCAAGATCCTTACGGGGCTTGTGAAGAACGACGAGGGCACGGTGAATGTCCAGCGCGGCTGCCGCGTGGGATATCTGCATCAGGATCCCAACCTCGATCCAGACGAGACGCTGCGCGGCGCGGCGGAGGGAGCCTTCGAGCTTCTGCACGCGACGCATCGCGAGCTCGACGCGCTCTTTGAGCAGATGGCCACGGCCCAGGGCCCGCTCCTCGACCAGCTCATGAAGAAGCAGGTTGTGCTCGAAGAGAAGATGGAGTCTCTTGGTGGCTACAGCGTTGATCACCAGATCGACAACGTGCTGCATGGCGTGGGATTCACGGACGCGCAGTTCAACATCAAGGTCAAGGGGCTCAGCGGCGGTCAGAAGGGGCGGCTCGCGCTCGCGAGGCTTCTGCTCGAGACGCCCGATGTGCTGCTGCTCGACGAGCCGACGAACCACCTGGACATCGAGGGCCGCCTCTGGCTTGAGGACTTCCTCGCCAACGAGTACCGCGGCGCGGTGGTGATGATCTCGCACGATCGGTACCTGCTCGACGCGGTGGTCACGCGCATCATCGAGGTTGAGCAGGGGCGACTGATTGATTATCCCGGCAACTACGAGGACTTCCGCGAGATCCGCTTCCAGCGCCGGTTGACCCAGCTTCGCGCCTACGAGACGCAGCAGGGCAAGTTCAAGAAGGAAGAGGAGTACATCCGGCGGTTCAAGGCTGGCCAGCGTGCCAAGCAGGCCCGCGGCCGCCAGACGCGGCTCACGCGCGAGAAGGACCAGGCGCTGCTCGAGCGCCCCATGGAGGTCGAGTCGTTCAAGATGGAGCTGCCCAAGGCGCCGCGGACAAGCGACGTGGTGGTCTCGGGACGCGGCCTCTCGAAGAAGTTCACCAACGACCGCGGCGAGCTCAAGATCTGCTTTGAAGGTCTCGACATCACGATCAACCGCGGCGACCGATGGGGCATCATCGGTCCCAACGGCGCGGGCAAGACCACGCTCGTGCGTGCGCTCCTTGGCGAGATTCCCGTTGACGCGGGCATCGTTCGCACCGGCACGAACGTCGTCGTTGGTCACTACACGCAGAGCCACGAGCACATCGATGGCGAGCTGCTGGTGTGGCAGTATCTCCAGAAGATCATCGTGAAGGAGTCGGGCGGGTACACCTTCTCTGAGCAGCAGGCGCGCAATCTTGCGGGCGCGTTCCTCTTCTCCGGGTCGGAGCAGGAGAAGTCGCTGCGGGTGCTGAGCGGCGGCGAGCGCAGCCGCGCGGTGCTTGCGGGATTGCTCGCGTCGGCCAAGAGCCTGCTCGTGCTCGACGAACCGACGAACCACCTTGACATTCCGTCTGCCGAGCGGCTCGAAGCGGCGCTCGCGATGCCGGAGGATGAGGACGAGACGCCCAACTACGACGGCACGATGATCCTGATCAGCCACGATCGTGCGTTGATCGATGCGACGTGCGAGAACCTCATCATCCTTGATGGCAAGGGTGGCGCGAAGATCCATCACGGCACCTACACCGACTGGCACGAGGAAGAGCTCGCGAGGGCCAAGCAGAAGAGCCAGGCCGAGTCGCAGGCCAAGGAAAAGCGCGAGTCTGAAGAACGCCGCCAGCGCGAGGCCAAGCAGGCCAAGGAGAGCGCCAAGAAGCAGAACACGGGCGCGGTCGGCGAGCTCGCCAAGCTGCGGATGGACGAGCTCGAGAAGCGGATCGAGAAGTGCGAGACGCGCCTGCGCGAGATCGACGCGCAGCTTGCGAATCCTGACACGTGGTCGAACGCGAGCAAGAGCGCCAAGCTCGCAGAGGAGCGAGCGAAGTTCGCGGCGGAACTTGAGCCGCTGGAGTTTGAGTGGGCAAGGCGAGCCGAAGAGCCTTAAATGAAGGGTGAGATCAACGAGGCTCTTGGGCCCTGCCGATCGTGCCAGCTCGCTAGCTTTTCGTTTTCCCTCTGCTCGTTTTTCCTAGACCGGGCTCTTTCCATCCGTGATCGACTGGCGTGCCCCTGATCGCACGATGCGTTCGACGAAGGCGCTGAACTCAGCGTCGAGCTCTTCGGCGGACTTGCCCATGTAGATCATGAAGAGGTCGGCGCCGCCGCGGCGTGAGGCGTAGGCGTTTGCGGCGCGGCCACCGAGTTTGGCGCGGATCTTTGCGTTAGTGCCGCCGCGGGCCGCGTCGCTCACGAGGCTTCGGAGTGCGGGCGCGTGCGTGCCGCTGCTGCTCTCGTTCAGAAAGTGGATCACGGCCCAGCCCTGCGCGTAAAAGTCGAGCGCGGCCGAGGGGCTTCGCTCCATGAGGCGCTGCGGCGTGGCGCGTTGCCAATCGCCGAGCGTCAGAAGGCGCCCCTCAGAGTGCGCCTCGCGCAGCCGGTCGAACCGCTCCATGTTGGCCCAGGGCTTGAAGGTCGCCACGCCCTTGGCGAAGTCGAAGCGGAACCCTTCCATGTAAGTCGAGAGAGCTTCCTCCCACGAGACTGGCAGCGGCTCCTTGAATGTTGTCTGCGAGTACGCGTGCCAGGCTTCGTGCGCGACCATGGTGTAGGTGTCGCGCGGGCCGATCTCCCAGAGCACGGACTGGCCCTTTGTCGTGAAGCCGCCGCGCTGGATCCGTAGGTAGACCGCGGCCTCCTCGCCCATCACTCGGCGCGTCATGGCTTCCCACTGCGTGCGGCTGGAGAAGACGAAGATCTCGGGCTGGCGCGCGGGCCTTGGGAGCTCGCCAAGTGCGCTGGTGTAGTGGTCCATCGCGGCCTCGAGGAAGCCCGGCAGGCGATGGCGAAGCGTCTGTCGGGTTGAGGTCGTGAAGATTCGCCAGTGAGGCGTCTTGAGGAGCACGCCGTTGTTGCCGTCAAACGTCCACATCTCTTCGGCGAGCACGGCCGATCCGCCGGCGCTGGGGCGGGGGGTGTTGAGGCGGCGGGGGCGACGGGAACAACTGGCGCGGCGGTGCCGATCCTTGGAGGTGGCGCGACGATCGGCCGGGGGTCGCGGTCGGGCGTTGTTGGCTTGGGACGCTCGGCTGGCGACGAGGCGGCAGGCTGCGGCGTGCATGATGCCATCGAGATTGCCATCGTCGCCGCGGCGAGCAGCAGGCGTGCCATCGCGTAACGCTCACCGCGCGTTGCGCGTGGGTTGTGACCAACATCAGTGTGCTGCGACCGCATCGCCATCCAGTGGCCTCCGCGTACGACCGGCAACAACGCAATCAACACTCAACAAGTCTCAAGCAAGCGTGGACAGTTCGGTTTGGGCCGCCGCAAGCTCGCGCCGGGCCTTCTCGAGCTGCTCTTTCGATTGCTGGACCATATGCGGTGGTGCCTTGTCGGCGTAGCCGGGATTGGAGAGTCGCTTGTCCAGAGTTTCCACCGACTTTGTGAGGTCCGCGACGACCTTGGTGAGGCGAGCTCGCTCCGCGCCGGTGTCGACGGCCTCCGCGGCGTCCTTGAGGTTGGAGAGGCGGTAGTCTAGGGCATCGACGCTGAAGGCGACGCTCGGGCCCGATGGCGCCGACGTGCTGATGGCATCGAGTCCCGCGAGCGTCATCGCGAGGTCGCGGCCTGCGCCGAGATCTGGCGCGCCCGGCGGCACATGCAGCATGATCTTGCGTTTGAAGGGGACGGTGTGCTGCGCGCGGACCTCGCGGATCGCGGTCACGAGCGTGCGCATCCCCTCGAACTCGCGCTCCGCACGTTCATCGATGAGTGATGCCGACGCCTCGGGCCAACCGGCGCTCGCGAGCAGGGCGCTGTTGCGCGGCGGCGCGAGCGAGAGCCCGGTGATCTCACGGCGCGGATGACGCGAGACGGCCTCGAAGAGGACCTCGGTCACGAACGGCATGACAGGGTGGAGCAGGCGCAGCATCGTGTCGATCGCGGCGCGAAGCACGGCGCGCTGGCTGGCGTCCTTCTCGACGGTGGGCTTGATGGCCTCGAGGTACCAGTCGCAGAAATCGCGCCAGAGCAAGTCATAGACGCACTGCGCGTAGACAGAGAACTGGTACTCGCGCAGCGCGCTATTGGCATCGGCGACACCTCGCGCGAGGCGAGAGAGCATCCAGCGGTCGACGAGCGTGACGCTCGCGGCGGCAACGGGCTGTTTCTGGCGGGACTCTTGCTGGCCCGCGGCCTTGTCTGCGTTCTCGAGGATCATCAGCGCGAACTTCGCGGCGTTCCAGAGCTTGGTGGCGAAGTTGCGGCCCAGATCAAACTTGCTCGACGTGTTCTTGGCCAGCGGCATCTCGGCGGAGGCCTTCACCTCGCCGCTCGCGACGCCGTAGCCTGTCACCATCTTCTTGGTCGGGTCCTTCGGGCTGCTCTGGATAGAAGCGGGGACGACGTACCCGTCCTTGTTGGTCACAAACTTGGGCGCGAAGACCTCGCCCGTGTGAGGGCAGACGAGATCGACGGGCATGCGAACGTCCTGCGTCTGCGTTGCCATGTGGCAGAGCGTGAAGCGCATCGCGTCGGCACCGTGGCTCAGGATGATGTCGAGCGGATCGACGCCGTTGCCAAGGCTCTTGGACATCTTCTGGCCCTGACCGTCCTGGATCACGGCGTGGATGAAGACATCCTTGAAGGGCGCGGGGCCGCGGCCGAGGCCCTGGGCCTCGACCATCGCTCCACCAGCCTCAACGCCACCCTTGGGCATGAAGTAACGGTTGAACATCACCATGCGCGAGACCCAGAGCGTGATGATCTCGCGAGCGGTGCAGAGGGCAGACGACGGGTTGAACGCCGCGAGCTCGGGCGTGGCGTGCGGCCAGCCGAGCGTCGAGAGGGGCCAGAGCGCGGAGGAGAACCAGGTGTCGAGGACGTCGGGGTCTTGGAGTAGTCCAACGGCGTGAAGTGCGTTGATTACCTCGCCGTCCCTAGGCTTCCGCACGCACACAAAAAATGTTGCAGGCTGCTGTTCTTCCGCGTACTGATGATCAGAGAAACTTGCAGCGTCACTTGGTCTCGGGGATGGGCTACTGAGCACATTCGCGACTGTCCGGGGGTTGTAGTCGTAGATGTACGCGACTCTCCCCTCTGACGTCCAACGGTCGAGCTTGTCGAGCAAGGCCAACAGATCGCCAGAGCCCGCAGGACCTGACCTCCAAACCGGAATCTGGTGCCCCCACCAGAGCTGGCGGCTGATGCACCAGTCACGGATGTTGTCGTGCCACTGCTCGTAGCTCTTGGCGTAGCGAGCAGGGTGGAAGTTCAGCTCATGCGAGTGCAGCGCTTCGTTGGCGGCCTTCGCCAGCCTCTCATCTGTCACCTTCACGTACCACTGATCAGAGAGGTACGGCTCCACCACCGCCTTGCTGCGATCCGAGCGCGGCACGCTGTGCCGATATGGCACGCTCTTGGCGAAGAGTGCCGCGGCACTGGTCTCGCTGCCGACGGTGCGGGTCTTGAACTCGCCCACCACCTTCCGCCGCGCTTCCTCGCGCGAGAGGCCGACGAAGATGTTCGCCCCGCCCACGTCGCTCCACCCGTGGAGCTTGCTGATTGTCGCGTCGGGCGCAAAGATGTTGATGAGTGCGCGGCCATTCCCGCCCGCGAACTCATCCATCACGCGCTTGTGCCGCTGGTAGAGCTCATGGTCGTTGGCGTCGTGCGCGGGCGTCACCTTCAGGAAACCCGTCGCGAACTTCGCCTTGGGATCTGCTTTCCCCTCATCCGTCCGCGCCAGCGACTCGGGCAGCACGACGTACGAATCCTCCACAATCGGAATGACGCGCCCCACCAAGGGCAGCTCCACGCACAGGCCCTTGAGCGCCTTAGCCCTCGGATCGTGCGGGTTGATTGCGACCGCCGTGTCGCCCAAGTACGTCTCCGGCCGCGTGGTCGCGACTGTGACCCAGGCCTGATGCTCATCTGCGTGCGCTGCGTCTTCCGGCGCGTCCCATCCGCGCGCCCTCAGCTCCGACCACGTCACCGGCACCGCGTCCGAGGGCGGCAGCGTTCCGGCCTCGCGCTCGCGCTGCGTGCTCGCGCCGTGCGGATGCACCAGCGGATAGCGCAGGTAGTAGAAGTTCCCGTCGATCTCCTCGTCGAAGCACTCATCGTCCGCGACGGCAGTCTGCAGGACCGGATCCCAGTTCACCAGCCGCTTGCCGCGGTAGATCAGCCCATCGCGGAAGAGCCGGAAGAAGGCCTCGCGTACCGCCTCTGCACACTGCTGGTCCATCGTGAAGCGCTGGCGGTCCCAGTCGCACGAGCATCCCATCCGCTTGAGCTGCCCGGTGATAACCGCCTCGTACTCGTCCTTGAATACCTGGATCTTCTCGACGAACGCATCGCGCGTGAAGGCTTCCTTGAGAGCGCCCTTGAGCTCGCCGTAGGCGCGCAGCCGCTTCTCCACCACGGCCTGCGTCGCGATCCCGGCGTGGTCCGTCCCCGGCATCCACAGCGCCTCGAATCCCATCATCCGGTGCGCGCGCGTCAGCACATCCTGGATCGTGTTGTTGAAGGCGTGGCCCAGGTGCAGCCGGTCCGTCACGTTCGGCGGCGGGATCAGGATCGTGTATGGCTTACGAGCTTCTGCCCCTGCGCCCGCCAGCACGCGCGATGAGTCCGCATGGAAGACGCGTGCGTTGATCCAGCGGTCCCATATGACGCCCTCGTGGTCGATGGGGCGGAATTGCTTCGCCAGCGCCTCTGGAGAGGCTGCGCCAGCCGGCGCGGGATCGGCGTTGTGTTCGGGCTTCTGTTGGTGGGAGTGGTCGGTCGGTTGTGCCATGGCAGAGCGAGTGTAGAGGGTTCGGGGGCCGCGCCGGGTGGATGGCCGTAGAGTGCCGGCGTTCCGAGAACGTGCCCGTGGATCCGATTCGTCGCCTCGCGTGTGACCAGCCGATACTTCGTGCAGCATGACCCACACCGATCCGCCATCCTCGTCGGTCCTTGCCCTTCCCGTGGTTCGCTACGCCGCTGCGGGGCTGGCGATTGGGCTTGGCATCGCGGGCGTCTATTGGCTCATCGATCGCGGCGGGTCCGCCGCGAGTTCTGCCGCGGTCGCGCCCGCGCCGCCGGTCCGGGACGTCAGCAAGCTCGACGCGGTCCTCAACACGATCGTGACGGTGAAGGGCGATGGCGAGTTTGGAACGGCAGAGACGATCCTGCGCGAGGCGATCAAGACCTACCCCGGCGAGCCGCGGCTCTACGTCGAGTACGCGGAAACGCTCGCGGCGCTCAAGCGGCCCGAAGAGGCGTACGCGATGTACGAGCGGGCCATCGCCAGCGGCGAGGACACGGGCGATATCCACTTCGCCGCGGGCACGGTCGCGAGCGTATCGGGCAAGCTGGAGCGCGCCGTTGAGCACTTCGCCGCGGCCCAGGCCAAGAGCCCGCAGGATTGGAAGGCCTCACTTTTTCTCGCGCAGGTGCAGGTTCGGCTTGATCGCTTCGACGAAGCCAAGAAGAACCTCCTGATCGCGGTCCAGCTCAAGCCTGACCTTGGCATCGCGTGGGGCACGCTTGCGGAGTTGGCGCTGCGCGAGAACAAGACGAAGATGGCCCTGCAGCACGTGGCCAAGGCGCGTGAGCTCGAGCCCGATGTCACGCTCTGGCGCGTGATCCAGGGGCGTGCGCTGGTGCGCGATGCCAAGCCCGAGGAGGCCCTGCTTCTGCTCACGGGCCTGTCGACGTTTGAGCAGCGCGAGCCGGGCGTGATGCAGCTCATGGGCCAGTCGTACGGGCTGCTGAAGCGTCCCCTCGACGCCGCGGCGCTCTACGCCAACGCCGCGAGCACGGATACGGCTCGCGCGGACCTGGCATTCGAGGCGGCGCAGTGGTTCGAGCGCGGGGGCGACACCGCGAAGGCTCGCGAGTGGGCCGAGCGTGCCGCGCTGCTGGGCGATCCCAACGCCGCGGCCCTGATCCAGCGGCTGGCGAAGTAGTCCGCCCGCCCGTGGGTTACACTTAGCGACATGGACGCTGGCTCCAACGAAACGGTTTCGCTCACACGCACCGCGATGGGCAGCACGCAGGGCGTCGGTGCGCCTGTTGAGGTTCCGCGCGAGCTTGGCCCGGTGACGCTAGAACGCATCATCGGCCGAGGCGGCATGGGCGAGGTCTGGCTCGCGCGCCACACCATCCTCAATAAGGCCGTCGCCGTCAAGTTCCTTCTCAACATGGTCGCCGACGAGAACGAGGCCTCGCTCGCGGCCTTCCTCGAGGGCGCGCGCGCCGCCGCCACGCTCCAGCACCCAGGACTGAATCCTGTCGTCCATGCCGATGTCGCCCAGGGCATCCCGTACCTCGTCATGGAGTACGTCGACGGCCCCACCGCCTCGCAGCTCCTCAGACTCTGTGGCAAACTCCCGCCCGGCGCCGCTCGCATCATCATCGAAGATGCAACCGAGGCCGTCGGCGTCCTCCACGAGCACGGCATCATCCATCGCGACATCAAGCCCAGCAACATCCTCATCACGCGCGACGGCCGCGCCGTGCTGACCGACTTCGGCCTCGCGTGCCCGCGTCCGGTCCTGATGATGGGTTCGCAGGTCGAGGGCGTGGCTGGCACACCGACCTACATGGCCCCCGAAATGTTCGAGAAGACCATCTCGCCGCGAAGCGATGTCTACGCGCTTGGCGTCACGGCGCTCGAACTCCTGACCGGCCACGTTCCATTTGAGGGCTCGTTCGAGGAGATCCGCGAGGCGCAGATCAACAAGGACGTGCCCGAGGCGCTGATCGCGCAGGTTCCCGAGCCGCTGCGCCAGCCGATCCTGCAGGCGCTCACGAAGAAGCCGATGTTCCGCGTCAAGACCGCGGGTCACCTGCACCGGGCCATGGTCGATGCCTATTCCGACATGGGGCAGTCAGATGTGAATCGTGCGTCTGGTCAAGCCGAGCTTGCTTCCCTTGTTGCCAAGTGCCTTGGCGTCGAGGCTGGCGAGTCGCTCCACACTTCCAGCGGCAACACGCCCCCGCCGCAGGCCACGTACTACGACCGCCTTACCTCCCTCGCAGACTCGCGAAAGCGCGCCACGCCCGCGCCCGCTTCGGACTCGGCACTCATCGATCGCGTCTCGCGCCCGTGCCCTTGCTTGCGCTGCGGCACGGAGCTCCTGGATCAGCCGCTCACGGGTCGGTGCCCGCAGTGTCTCCTACTCGTGCGACTCTCGATCGAGCCTGGCAATCAGCGCGCCGGATACGAACCAAGATCAGGCTCCGACGCCGGGTTGTCATCACCATCGATCACTCGCCTCTCCGTCGGCAGCACCACCATCCTACCAGTCGCCCCGGCACCGCCGAACCCTTCCGCCCCGAGCGAGCGACCAGCGCCGGAGCCTTTCGGCAAGCGGCTCTCCCGGGCGCTCAGGACGCTGTTTGGTCGCGAGTAGGCACCCGGTTCGCAGTCAGTTCGAGTCCGGTGCAGAGATTCGCGCTCGATCCCACATCCCAAACCGGTACCGACTCGATATCTGTCGTGATGCCCCCAACGCTTGTGGCTTGGACCCATTCAAGACCAACCCGCCGCCGGTCCCCTATCGCCCGATCCCGACCGTCAAGCCGCCGCTCCTTCATCCGAGGAAGGTCCGTGGCGGAGTGAAGCTCAGCGGCGGGCAGGTCGAGGGCCCCACGCTCTGGGCCGCGCAGCGCTGGCTGCGGGTGCTGGAAGAAGCTGGCGCTGGCGGCGCAATGGTCGAGGGACTGGAGTACGCCCGTCAAGGCCAGACCAAGCGCATGGGCGCATCGCCCGGCAGGATCGAGGCCTCGATCCAAGGACGCTCGGACCGTCCGTACGCGACCTCGATCACGCTCGGGACCTTCTCAGAAGAAGCCTGGGAGCGCGTGGCCAAGTCAATGTCGGAGGGCGCGATCTACGCGGCCAAGCTCCTCGCGAGCGAACTGCCCAGCAACATCGAGGACCTCTTTGGTCCGCTCGACCTGCGCCTCTTTCCCGCGTCCACTGTGGATGTCACAGTCTCCTGCAACTGCGTCGAGGCCAAGGCCGCGGAGGCCGAGGGCAAGCCGGTCTGGTGCAAGCACGTCTGCTGCCTCGCGTACCTCTTTGCCCAGCGCCTCGCCAACGAGCCCTTCTTGATCTTCATGCTCCGAGGGCTCGAGGGCAAGGAGCTGCTCGAGCGGCTGCGCGAGCGGCGCATCGCGGCCGGCGCCGCGGCCGCGGGCTCGGCCACGCTCTACCAGCAGCACGTTCCCGGAGTCGCCGACATCCTGAGCGTGCCGCTGGATGAGACAGGCTCGGGCTTCTGGGACGCAGGTCCGGGACTAGCGCAGATCGAGATCCCGCTCGATGCTCCGAAGGTGACGCACCCGCTGCTGAGGCGGCTGGGTCCGAGCCCATTTACCGGCACGGCCCAGTTCCCGCTCGTGGGCATGCTCGCGAGCTGCTACGACACGATCAGCCGAGATGCGCTGAACCCGCCGCAGGGCGAGCGCGAAGTCGAACGCGTCGATGAGGATGAGTAAAAGCTGGCACGAGTGCGACTGCGGTGCCACTCGCTGGACGGTGCTGCTTCTCACGATCGCTCGCGAACATCAGCGTGCCATCACGCCAACGCGCGGCGCTCGCCGCCACGATTCCAGTGCCGGATCACGAGCACCAACGCAACGCTGAGCACACCCAGAAGCAGCAGTCCCGCCACGATGGGCACCACAACCGCGAGCACCGAGAGCAGAATGGCGACGATCGCCTGCAGCGTCGCCATTACCGGCGTGACGATCGGTGAGAGTGTGCCGCCGGAGATGATGGTCGAGGCGCCCCGCGTCGAGACGGTCGCGATCTGTGTCAGGCCCGCGGCCCCGCCGCCAGCGATCAGACCCGTCGCCCACGTCATCATCGGGTGCATGTGATCAACCTGCGAGGCCGTCGCGAGCGTGCCCGCGATCACCGCCGCGGGAGTAGCTACCGTGTCCAACGCATGATCGATCCACGGCACGTAGTACGCGCCGACCTCCATCGCTCCAGCGACCGAGAACCCGACGACCGCGGGCCACGACGACATCCACTCAAAGCCATCACCCATCGAGACCAGGCCCGCCTTGGATCCAAGGGCCATCACCAGCAGCGGCACAAAGACGCGAAACCCGCACGCCGCGGCGAGCGAAACGCCAATGCACAAGCTCATCGCAGTCTCGGAAAGTGAAGAGACATCCATGCCGCATTATTGGGGGAGTGGGGAGCGGTGTTTCAGGCGGGAAGCAGCGGGGGGGGGTAGGAAGTGGTCGAGTGGCCGAGTGCCCTGGGTGAGCGAGTACCCGAGTTACGAACGGGCGGCTAAGTTTCATCTTCTCAATCACTCTGACACTCGACCAGTTCCTCCCCCCGCATGACCCACGAGTATCTCAACCTCGTTCAGCCCTGGCGCACGCATCCGCCGCGCGAGCTTGCTCGCACGCGCATTTTCACGCTCTTCTCGCGCCGCTGCGATTCGCCAACCAATCCCGCCAAGTCTGGCGACTTCGTCTACCTTGATCCGGCTGACTGGGTGAATGTCGTTGCCATCACCGCCGCGCACGAGGTCGTGATGATCGAGCAGTACCGGCATGGCCTCAATGAAGTCACGCTGGAGCTACCCGGCGGCATCGTCGATTTCGGCGAGGATCCCATGGTCGCCTGCACCCGCGAACTTCTCGAAGAGACGGGCTATGCCCCCGCCCTCCCCGCCGCCCTCGCTCGCTCCATCGGCGTCGTCAGCGCCAACCCCGCCATCATGACCAACCGCGTCCACACTGGCCTGATCGAGCACGCCATCGCGACAGGTGCGCAGCACCTCGACGGCAACGAGGAGATCGCCGTGCGGCTCGTCCCGCTCATAGATGTGCCCTCGCTCATCTGCCGCGGCATCATCCATCATTCCCTCGTCGTCGCCGCCTTCCACCACCACGCCCTCGCTGGCGATCCACCCTCCGAGAAGTTCCGCTGAGATTGTGCAACCGTCCGGAAGAGAGGCTGTACCATGGGTGCCCCGAGGAAGACTCTGCACACTCCCATCGCAAGAAGGAGCCGACGATGTACCGCAATCTGAGCAATCTGGCCCGCGTTCTCACCCTCACCTCGATCGCATCCCTGTCGCTCCTCACCGGTGCCGGAGCGACGGCGCCCGATGCCCAGTCGACGACGGCTTCTGTTCGTGCCTCGGGCCTGTACGTTCTCCCCTCGAACGGATCCGCGATGATCGCCGGGCGCCGCGTCAACGTCCGGGCGTTCCTGTACAACAACTACATGCCCCCCGTGAACGCGCGACTGGCGGGCCTTGGCAATCTGATCATCTCTATCGATCCCAACGACCCGCGCGGCCTCCCCTCGGGCATCACGGCCGTGACCGCAGAGATCAACCAGGGTCGGCTGCGCTGGAAGGGAACCCTGACGCCGCAGTACAGTCCGCTTGCTGATCTCGCCGCACAACCCAACGCGCTCTTCAGCGAGATCAACTACGGAGCCAGCGGAATCCGCACGTTTCCTGCTGGGAGCAAGGTGACAGTCACCCTGACCATCCGTGCCAATAAGCGCGACACACGCGTCACGCTCCGCAACGTCGAAGTGGGCGCCGCGTACTAGCGTCGACCCGGCCGGGCATTTCAGTCACGCCAGTCACGCCAGTCACGCCAGTCATTCCAGTCATGCCCGTCGAATCAGCGCCTGCCGATCCTCACGCGTGAGAAGCGTTTTGGCATCAGCCAGCCAACGCCGCGCATCCTGCGCATAACCCGCCGTTGGCTTGAGGGAAGCGTCTAGCCCGCGCCAGTGCCGGTTGAAGCGCGCCATCGCGAGCTCGCGCACGTACTTCGCCGTCATTGAGGCCAGCGCGACCGGCAGTTGCGATTTCTCTCCCTCAACCTTGAACGTCACGCCCATCTCGCGCCCGCACCCGTCCTTAAGCACATAGATGCTCCGCGCCTCGGTCTGCTCGACGATGCTGACCTCAAACTCCGGCAGGATCGCCGCGAGCACCGCCGCATAGGACGTGCGTCCACCCAGCCGGTCGCACACAACCCAGACCGATGCGCCCTCGGCCCACGCGCTGGCGGCTTCCCTCCGGACAAGCCGCGTCAGGTGCTCGCGCAGTCCGAGGATCGTGGCCTGCGCCTTGCTCCCCTCGTCCCTCACGACGCCCTTGAACTCTTGCTCGCCGACAACGCGGCACGCGAGCGCCGCAGGCCGCACGCCCGCCGCCATCATCGCGCCCGCGAGCTGGTTGGCCGCGATCCCGAGCATGTCCGCGCTCTGCGCGACCGGGAGCGCGAGCGCCTCGCCGCCGTAGCACGTGTGTGGGTCGAGCGCCGCACCGAGCAGCGTGTGCAATTCCGCGTCCGTTTTTGGCCTCTGGCCCGCGGCACAGAGCCAGCTCATGACGCCTCGCTCAAGGTGCGTCAGAGGATGCCGAGCACCGTCGTGTGAGAGTTTCAGTTCCTTCGAGTCCGCGATCGCGATCCGTCCGCCGACCTTCGCCTCCTTCACCGACCGTGCGACGCTGGCCTTCAGCAGTTCCCAGCAGTCTGGCGGCGGCACGCCCCGCTCCCATGAGGCCACCCGCACAGCGCACATCGCCACGCACAGCGGCCCCAGAGTGGGGCCATACCCAGCCTCGTCGATTCCGGCGATGAGCAGGCCAGCCATGCCGGGAGTATTGGTGCCGCAAAGTCCCCGCGCCGCGACGGGCTTGACTGCGGGTTCGGCGCCGTGCCCCTCCACGAACGCCCCCGACGCTGTGGAAGCGAGGTGGAAGCCTGCTTAGACTTGGTTCCATGTGCTGCGGTTGTGGCGGAATTGGCAGACGCGCTAGATTCAGGTTCTAGTGGGGTCACACCCGTGGAGGTTCAAGTCCTCTCAGCCGCACTTTCGGGAAGAGGCCCGCCCACAAGGCGGGCCTTTTCGTTTTGAGCCCGGGCCGCCCCGTGTTTCCCCGGCCGGGGTTCATGCCTGGATGATGGCCTCACCAGCGCGATGGGCGCGTCTATGCAAGGCCACCTCCACACGAATCGGATACAATCAAGTTCGCGCCCGCTCTAAGGGCGTGTCTGAACGTGATCACTGAATACCGCTTTACACCATACATGACAACGCCTCTCCCATTCCAAAGCGACCAGACCGGCCCGTGGGCTGGTGTTGGTGTGCTCCGACTTGAGCAGCCGGGCAAGCCCGTAGTCGTGCTCGACGCGGATCTGGTTGATCGCCTCGAATCAGCCCTGAACGCGCTGCCGACGGGCCTTCGCGGCCTCGTGCTCGCCAGCGCATCCGAGCGGGTCTTTGTTGCGGGTGCCGACCTCAAGGCCATCCAGGATCTCTCGGACGCGGACCTTCACCGCTACCTCGCGCGGGCGGGGCGTGTCTACGGAATGATCGCGCAACTGCCCTACCCCACGGTCGCCGCGATCAACGGCGCCGCCCTCGGCGGCGGGCTTGAACTCGCGATGCACTGCGATGGCCTCGTCGCTTGTCCCGGCACCAAGCCATATCCGCTCGGCCTTCCCGAGGCGGGCTTGTCCATCTGCCCCGGCTGGGGCGGGACCAACCTGCTCGCCGCGCGGTTACAGGACGCCGCGAAGGCGCTGACCATGACCGCGGCAGGACTGACGATGACCTTTGACGAGGCGCACGCCAGCGGACTTTTCGACTCCGTGGCACCCGATGCATCGACCCTCATCAATGCCGCGAAGTCGTGGCTGGTGAGCCAGCCCGCCCGAACGCGCGAGGATCGTGACGGTGCCCCATTCCGCTGGATCGGGCGTCCGGGTACTCGCGCCCGCGTGCTCGCGGCCCTTGATCAGGTCCGGGACGCGATCGTCCAGACCGGACCGGGCAAGGCCGTCGCGCTCGCGGTGGACGCGGGACTGACCAAAGGATGGGCCGCGGCGCTCGAAGTCGAGCAGCGCGAGCTGGTGAAGCTGCGATCGTCTCCCGAGGGCAAGGCTGCGATCGCGTCCTTCTTCGAGAGGGCGGCGAAGAAGTAGAAGAGGAAGGCACGAGCCAAGAGGCACTAGGAAGAAAAGATTCGCGAAGTAGGCATTCGGGCAGAGAAGAGCGAAGGCAGTTTGGCATAGAGGTCTCTGGGCTTCGACATGGCGGGCAGGTTCGACATGACCCTGCGATCTGCCTCGAGCGCATGATGCCAAGTGCCCAGTGCCTTCCTCCTAAGGAGTTTTCCATGGCGGTTGATCTCAAGAAGATGAAGGGCATCTCGGACGTGCAGCGTGGGCTTCTTGAGCAGGCCGAGGAATGGCTTGGCGCGGAGCCCTCCAAAATGGGCCCGGTCAAAAACCTCTTCTGGGGCAACATCAAGGAAGACTTCTACTTCCCTTACCCACAGGTGGACGCGCGCGAGCAGGCCGAGTGCGACCAGCTTCTGGCTCGCCTTGATGAGTACCTGAAGAACGAGCACCCCTCCATCGCCATCGATCAGGATCAGGAGATCCCGCGATGGGTGATCGACCGCCTCTTTGCGCTGGGTGTCCTTGGGATGACCATTCCCAAGGACTTTGGCGGGCTGAGCATGGGCATCACGAGCTACAACCGCGTCCTTGAGCGCATCGGCGCGTTCTGCGGCTCGACGGCCGTGCTCGTCTCCGCACACCAGTCCATCGGCTGCAAGGCCGTCATGCTCTTCGGGAGCGAAGAGCAGAAGAAGCAGTGGCTGCCTCACCTCGCGAAGGACTGGGTCAGCGCTTTCTGCCTCAGCGAGCCGCAGGTCGGCTGCGACGCCGGCGGCCAGGAAACCTACTTCGAGCGCGACGGCGACACGTACGTGGTCTACGGCGAGAAGAAGTGGGCCACCAGCGGCGCCATCTCAGGCCTCTTCACCGTGATGGCTCGCGAGAAGCGCGCCGACGGCAAGGGCAAGATCTCGGCCCTGGTCATGCATCCCTGGATGGAAGGGGTTGAGATCTTCCAGAAGAACCGCAGCAAGTGCGGCATCCGCGGCACGTGGCAGGCCCGCATCCGCTTCAACGGCGTGCGCGTCGCCAAGGACCACCTCCTCGGCCAGGAAGGCCGCGGGTTGCAGATGGCCCTTTCATGCCTCAACTATGGCCGCTGCACGCTCAGCGCCGGCATGCTCGGCGGAGCTCACCGCGCGGCGGACCAGGCCACCAAGTGGGCCCAGACCCGCTACCAGTTCCAGGCACCGCTCGCGGACAAGGAGCTCGTCCGGGCTCGCATCGCCCGCATGCACTCCTATGTCTACGCGATCGACAGCGTGCTCTACCTGACCACCGGCATGCTCGACCGCAAGGACGAGGACATCCAGGTCGAGACCGCCCTTTGCAAGGTTTTCTGCTCCGAGTACGGCTGGCGCGCCGTCAACGACGCGATGCAGATCATGGGCGGCGAGTCGTACATGACCGAGAACGAGGTCGAGCGCATCTTCCGCGACTCGCGCATCAACCTCATCGTCGAGGGCGCCAACGAGGTGATGCAGAACTACCTCTTCGGCTACGGCGGCAAGCAGCTCGCCGAGTACATGCTCGCCGTCAAGAACGTCGTGACCTGGGAGGGCGATGGCAGCGAGCAGACCCTCGGCCAGCGCCTCTCGCGCCTCGCCAAGGGCTTCACGAATCCCAAGATCATGAAGGCCGCGGTGCCGCTGGGGCTCGAGGTCTTCTTCGGCATCCGACGCAGCCTCCCGGTCTTCACCAAGCTCCACCCCGAGCTCCTTCCCGTGGGCGAGCGCGCGGCCAAGCTCGTGCGCGAGCTGACGCACCAGTTCAAGCTCATGAGCTACAAGTACCAGGAGTCGCTGGCCTTCGAACGCCAGAGCGTCCAGGCGCGCGTCGCCAACGTCGCGATCCTTCTGCACGCGTGGATCTGCACGCTCTCCCGGCTCGACTCTGACTACCGCAAGCACGGCGGCAACGGCGCGGGCGACCTTGAGATCCAGCGCGACAAGGCCGCGGCCCTGCACTTCTTTGATCTGGCCGAGGTCGAGATCCACGAGAACCTTCGCGCCCTCTACGAGAACGGGGACGACACGATGCTCGCCGCCGCTGCCGCCGCGATGAAGCACAACGACTCGCTCCCAAACAGCGACTACATCATCAGCGAACGCAGCCCAAACGCCAAGGGCACCGGACGCACGCCCAGACAGGATGGCATCAAGCAGTTCCCGGGCGAGAAGTACAGCCCCGCGACCCACGCCTCGCACGCGTAAATCCGGCGATCGGACCAAGCTTCAATGACTCCTCCAACGGGCGGGCCAGATTGGCCCGCCCGGTTTCGCGTTATCGCGAAGCCGATCGCGCAATGGGCTGTCCTATAACGAAAATCTGCACACGATTCGGAGGGTTATCCCTGTTCGTGGACTCTCCCTCAGCGAGAGATAGGGTACATTGACCGCTCGCAGTTCGCGTCGTGTGTGTGCCGTTGGCGAGCTTGGTCGGAGGATGGGTGGCTGGCACGGGTCGGCGCTGCGTTGGGAGATGTGTTGTGAAGATCCAGACTGCGGTCATCGCGTTGGCTGGCCTCGTCGCCGCCACTTCGCTCGCGTCCGCAGGCACGGTCAAGTACTACGGCGGCGATCCGGACGATGTGTCGGGTCTGCTGGACATCCGCTCGGCGATCTCCGATGCGCTTGTCTTTGACGACTTTGACTGGAGCGGCGGCAGCGTTGATCGCCTCTTTGGCAACTACTCGAGCAACGCGAACGCCTTCGCCAACGCGATTGTCTCGATGGAGTTTGAGATTCGCACTGGCGTTTCGAGCGGCAACGGCGGCACGCTCGTCGCATCTGGATTGACGACCAACTTCACCTGGGTCGATACCGGCATTGACTACCTCGGCGCCGACGGCTTCCGCGGCACCGCGGACGTGAACAACTTCAACCTCGATCCGGGCACGTACTTCCTCGCGCTGCGACCGGTCTTCAACGTGCCCTCGAACTCTGTTCCGTTCAGCTATCTGCTCTCCACGAGCGGCACGAACAGCGTTGGAACGCCCACCGGCAACGGAAACTCCTTCTTCCAGTCCACCGGCGGCACAGCAGGCCTCTTCTCCTACCTCGAGTCCGAGTCCGACGAGCTGCTCGGCGATGGCACGTGGGACTTCTCGCAAGGTGTTGAGATGGTGCCGCTACCCACGGGTGCCGCGATGGGCGTTGCCGGGATCGCCTTGGTCGGTCTGCGCCGCTGGCGTTGAACGCGGGGCAGTTGGGTAACATGGAGGCCCCATCGCGGGCCGGTTGCCACTATCCTTCGTGGTATGACGGATCCCGCATCCAACTCCGACGGGTCCTCTCTCACCGCGGCCGCAGAGCCCTACTCCCTCCAGTGCATGGAGGTCTGGGGCGGGAATGACGCCGCAGTTCGGGCGGTGTCGATGCCGAGCATGGACGCGTGGGTGTACAGTCGTCCGATGGATGAGTCCGCGGCTGGCGGCGACGTTCACTACTTGTCCTCGTGCATTTCAGGGAAGATCACGCGTCTGCTGATCGCGGATGTAGCGGGGCACGGCGCGGGCGTGGCGGATGTCTCGCACCGCCTGCGCGGGCACCTGCGCCGGTTTGCGAGCGAGTTTGATCAGCGTCGGCTGATGGAGCGCGTGAACACTGAGTTCTCCGGCGTGACCGGCGGTGACACCTTCGCGACAGCGCTGCTCGCCACTTGCTACGGGCCGACGGGGGAGCTGGAGATCAGCAGCGCGGGGCATCCGCCGCCGCTCTGGTACAACGCGCGCGTAAGAACGTGGAGCGTGCTTGAGCTGGAGCCTGCGGCGCCCAAGCTCAGGACCGGCGGGCGAGTGCAGCCCGAGGCGGTGAGTCCTGACAACATTCCGCTGGGCATCTTTGAGAAGAGCACGTACGGATCGCTCAAGACCACGCTCGGCAGGGGCGACCTGCTCCTTTTCTACACGGATGGCATCATCGAGAGCAAGGGAGGCACCGGTGTGATGCTCGGGATCCAAGGGCTGCGCTCACAGGTGTCGCAGATCCCGGTGGTGGATGCGGGGGCGATCTTGGCGCGTCTGATGTCCAGCATCGGGGTGAGGGCCGGGCCGGAGGGGATCACCGACGATGCGACGATGCTGCTGGTTCGCCTATCGGCGACCTCTCGGACGCTAAATCCTCTCCAAGTGGCGGTCTCGCTGGCACTCCGCCTCCTGCGTCGGGGCGCGGGCGCGTGAGGGGCTCTAGCCCAGCGTGGAGGCCGAGGGGGAGACCGTGAGGCTCATGGGCGATTGGTCCGAGCGACCTTCTTGGCCTGCAGCGCTGAGTCGCGCGGCGTTCAGTTGGATCCAGCCCGCGCCGAGATTGAGGCGTGCGAGGATGATCTCCGCATCGCAGCGCTGGATGAGGCAGAGTCCTTGAGCGACGCGTCGAACGCTGCCTCGATTGTTGCTGAGGGCTCCCTCGTACGCGAGGTAGAGGCCACGATGGTCGGGCAGGTGCTGGCAAGGGGCTTGCGGATCGAGATCAACGCCCGAGGCGAGCGTGAGTGCGCGTTGTCCTGCGGCAGCGGGTGTGAGGCGGAGCGTGGCGAGCCGGAAGTCCTGGTCGATGCCGGGCCTCAGTTCCAGCATGAGGTCGTAATGCCAGGTGCCGTCCGGGAGGTCGTGGCGCAGGACGACGCACGCGCGGTAGTCTGCTCCCGGCGAGGCGGCGTCATGGCCGATAGCATCTGGACCCATGTGACCCATGGTGGAATGGTTGGAGGGGAACGGCCGCGCGGCAGGTTCGCGGGCAGATTCGGCACGGGCGGTCTTGGATCAAGCAGATTCACAAGGAGCAGGCCATGGCGGGCGTTGCGAAGAAGTTTGGGTCGGTGGCGTTGATGGCGGGTGTGTTGCTTTTGACCTCCTGCGGCGGGCAGCGTCCGCTGCACGTGGTGCTCAAGGACGGCAACCACGCGCTCAGGACCGGCGATCCCACTGCGGCTGTGGCGGACTTTGGCGAGTATGTCGAGCGCAAGCCCGACTACATCGAGGCTCGGTACGGGCTGGGCCGTGCTTTGATCGCCGCGGGCCGCCCGCGCGAGGCCGTGGAGCACCTGATCTTCGTGCTGGATGTTGATCCGCTGAACGACGCGTACGCGGACTCGCTTGCCGAGGCGATGTACGCCAGCAACGAGCGCGACGCGCTGACGGCCTTCCTGGCGCGGTACGCCAGCGAGCGCGGACGCGTGACAGACTTCACACGCCAGGGCGTGTATGCGCAGAAGCTTGGCAACCTCGATGAGGCGCAGCAAGCGCTGCGGACTGCGGCGAAGCTCGATCAGGGCCGCACGGCCCGTGTGCAGCGCACCTTGGCGAACTTCTACGGGTCGCTGGGCGATCGTGAGCGGCAGGTGGAGCGGCTGCGGATGGCGTACTGGATCAACGCGACCGACGACGGGCTCGTGGAGCAGATCCGCGCGGCGGGCGAGGTCCCGGGTCCGACCTTCGCGAAGCAGCCGACGGAGTGGGTTGCGCCAGCGCCGCGGTAGCACGCGCGAGAGGAACGTATTAGCAAGAGGGCCGCGAGCGAGCGCGGCGGGTACCGCAAGGTCCAATGGCCGCAGCATCACACGATCAGCCGAGCGTACTCAATCCAGCCAACGCCGCGCCGTCGGCGGCTGCTGTGGCTGCGCGCTGGTGGGTGCTGCGCACGAAGGCGCGGCAAGAGAAAACGGTCGCTGGCCACCTCGTTGCGTCGAAGGTCGAACACTTTCTGCCGCTGCAAACGCGCAAGCAGCCATGGGCCAAGGGCGGCAGGGTCTTCTCGGTGCCACTCTTCCCGGGTTACATCTTTGTGCGAAGCGCCACGACGCTGACGGATCGTGAGCTCGGCGTCGGGCGCGTAGTGCAGATCGTGCGGGTCGAGGATCAGGCGCGCATCGAGCACGAGCTGGCGCAGATTAAAGCGGCGATCGCGGCAGGTGCGGTGCTCGTCCCTGCGCAGTACCTCGAGCGCGGCACGGAGGTGGTCGTGACGAGCGGCCCGCTGAAGGACGTCGAGGGCGTGGTCGAGCGGCTCGAGGGCTCGAACCGGCTTTATCTGCAGGTGCAGACGCTCGGGCGCGCGCTCACGATTGAAATCTCGCCGCAGCTGATTGCGCCGCGGCGGTGAGGCTAAGGAAATGGTCGAGTGGTCGAGCGGCAGAGTGGACAAGTGAAGTCCGAAGACACTCGGCCGTTTCACCACTTCACCACTTCACCACTTTTCATGCCTTCCCATACTGCGCGGCGTAGTACGTGCGATACTCGCCGCTCTTGACCCTGCGCCACCAGGCCTGATTGTTCCGGTACCAGTCGATGGTGTGGTCGAG
>JBBQGR010000004.1:0-21643 GCA_038323185.1 Phycisphaerales bacterium
ATGTAGCCCCGATACTCCTTGAGCTTCAGGAGCCACGACGGGATGGAGGTTGCTGACTTAGTAGGCATTGTTGAAGACACTGGGAACTAGGCACTGGGGAGGCACTTGAGATTGGGCACACGGCATTCGGTATTTGGAAAGACGTCGGCTCCGACGGGCACCCCCTCTTCACATCATCACTACTTCGCTTCGCCACTGAATCAGCTCGTCCCTGCATCGCTGTGTCGCTGCCTGCCTGCTCGCTTTCCTGCCCCTCACGCCGCCGCTTCTTTTTCCAACCGGTAGACGAACGCCAACACTTCCGCGACAGCCTCATAGAACTCGGGCGAGATCTCCTGCCCTTCCTGGATCGATGCGTGCAGCGCGCGTGCGAGTGGCGGCCGCTCCACGATCGGGACCTTGTGGATCATGCCGACCTGGCGGATGCGCTGGGCCATGAAGTCAACGCCCTTCGCCACCACGCGCGGCGCCCTCATGTTCGCCTCGTCGTATCGGATCGCCACCGCATAGTGCGTCGGGTTGGTGACGATGACGTCGGCCTTGGGCACCTGCTGACCCACGCGCTGCATCGCCATCTGCCGCCCGAGCCGAACGCGCTTGGCCTTCATCAGCGGATCGCCGTCCATGCTGCGCCGCTCGTCCTTGACCTGGTCCTTGGTCATCTTGAGATCCTGCGTGTGCTGCCAACGCTGGAAGAGGTAGTCGGCCACACCCAAGATCAGCAGCATCGCCAGGATCCACGCCGCGAGTTCCGCCGCGAGGTAACCAAGGACCCCCATCCCCGCCAGCGCTGGAAGCGCTGGCAGTGCCGCAAGCTCGTTGGCATTCGCACGCACGAAGAACCAGCCCACCAGCAGCACGATCGACAGCTTCATCGTGTTGAGAATGCTCTTGACGAGGTTCTTGCGGCTGAGCTGGTTCTGGACGCCCTTCACAGGATCGAGCTTCTCAAACTTCAGCGAGATCGCGTCTGGATTCAGCAGCAGCCCCACCTGCATCAGCTGTGCAACCAGCGCAACGCCCGCCATGACGAGCAGGATCGGCGTCATCACGAGCAGCCCGCGGAAGACCAGCTCCCACAGCAGCCCGGTGGCCTCCTGAGAGTTCAGGATCGCATCATCAAAGTTCAGCACGCGGCGAAGCGCGCCACCCATCAGCCCGAGCGTGGAGAATCCAAAGAAGGCAATCACGATGGTGGCACCGATCAGATCAACCGCCGCGGAGAGGTCCGTACTCTTGGGAATCTGTCCCTTCTGGCGTGCCTCAGAGAGGCGCCGCGGCGTCGGCGCTTCAGACTTCTCGCCCATGTCGTCGTCCATCTATCGCACCTCCCCGCCCAGCGAACCAGTCCAGTCCGTGATCATCGCGAGCGTCTGCTTCACCTCGGCCTCCACGGCATCGCCCACGACATAAAGTGCCGTCGCGAGCATCGTCAGCCCCGCCAACATCTTGATCGTGAACCCAACGCTCATGACGTTGATCTGCGGCATCGTCTTGCTCACAGCGCCAAGCACCAGAGCAATCAGCAGCACAATTCCCACTACCGGCATCGCCACACGCAGCGCCAGCTCAAACCCGCTCGACATCACCTGGACGAACATCTCCAGCGGGACCATCCTCGTCGTAAAGCTCCCGGGGGGCACGCGCGAAAAGGTTGAAAGCAACGTCGTGAACAGCAACTCCAGCCCGCCCATCGCGAAAAACAGCCCAGACGCGATGTAGAAGAGGAGCTGGCCGAGCAGATCCGTATCGGTATCAGACTCGGGGTTGTACACACGCGCAAGGCCGAAGCCGATGGATTGCCCCATGATCACGCCGCTGGCCTCCATCGCCAGCAGCGGCAGCGAAGCGATCGCGCCGATCGAGAAGCCGATGAGCAGCTCCGTCAGCACCAGCGGCAGCAGCGCCACAACATCCACAATCTCTGGCGCACCAACGGATACCGTCGTCGCCAGCGCCGGATACGCCGCCGCAGACATCGCAACCGCCATCAGCACCCGGAACCGCATCGGTATCGCCAAGCTCCCGATCATCGGCGCCGCGATGAAGATCCCCGAGATGCGCACCAACACCAGCATCCACGGCACCGTGTGAGACAGAAGGATCGTGATGGCAGCGTCGGATGGCATAGTGATCAAAGCTGGAAGAACAAGTGCGACCAACTAACTCAGGCTCAGCAGCTCCATGGCATACTCAATCAGTCGCTGCGCGATCCACGGCACGAGGAGGATCGTCGCAATCAGCATCACAGCGATCTTGGGGACAAACGAGAGCGTCTGGTCCTGGATGCTCGTGACAGACTGCACGATCGAGATGATCAGCCCCACCACAAGCCCCGCAGCGAGGATCGGGCCCGCGATCTTGAGTGTGATCAACAGGGCGGTGCGGACGAGTTCGAGTGCGGCTTCGTTCGACATGGCTGCTCGGTGTTGCGGGACTCTTCTGCCTGATCAATCGCGTTCATACGCAGGTGAGGTGAAGGGATCATGATGCTGGACTCGTCAGCCGCTGCCCAGCGCCGCCCACGGCCGCGCCTCCTGGAAGGCAGCGACAAGGAACGCACTCGGATCCGGCCCGCCCCCTCCGATCCCAAGCAGCGGCAGCGTTCCCCCCATCGCAACACCATCAAGCCCAACCGGCTGCGCAAAGCTGTGCATCAGCCCCGCGACAACCAGCGTCCAGCCATCGACGAGAATAAAGAGCAATAGTTTGAACGGCAGCGAGATCAGGACCGGCGGCAGCATCATCATGCTCATGGAGATCAGCATGGTCGAGATCACCATGTCGATCACCAGGAACGGCAAGTACACGCGAAACCCCATCAAAAACGCCACCTTCAGCTCGCTGAGCATGTACGCCGGAACCAGCGTCACCATGTCCACGCTCCCGCGCGTGAGCTGGTCGGGGCGGCTCGTGTCGGTGCCCCGGTACTCCATCATCATGTAGAGGCTTGACCAGTTCCCCGTGGCCTCGATCTGCGCAAACATGAAGTCGCGTACCGGCTGCTTGCCCAAGGCCCAGAGCTCGTCGTACGTCTCGACCGTCCCCTGGCGATACGGCTCGATCGCCTCCGTGTTGATGCGGTCGATCGTCGGCGCCATCACCATGAGCGTCATGAAGATCGCCAGCGCCGTGATCACCTGCGTCGGCGGCACCGTGGCCGTGCCCAACGCCTGCCTTAGCAGCCCCAGCACAATCAGGATCCGCACAAAGCACGTCGTCATGAGCATGACGGACGGCGCAAGCGAGACCACCGTCAGAACCACAAGAATGTTGATCGCGGTCGAGAGCCCGGCCCGCGTGCCAGACCGGCCCGAGTCACCCGCATTCGTCGGCGCCCCGCCCGGGAGTGCGCCCGCTGCGCCAGCGAGAACTTCGAGCGGATTGATCCCGGTTCTCGCCCCGGCCGCGTCATCAAAGCCAGGGGCGAACATCTCAGGAGGTAGCAAGCGACTGGGTGTCGTCGGCCGCGGCCCAGGCAGCGGCGGCCCGAGCCCTTGCGCACTCGCACGAGGTCCAGTTGCAAGGAGCACGCAAAGCAACGCAACGACCGCCGAGGCGATCAGCAGTGTGCGGACCACGCGCATCGAGTTTGAATTCGAGCACGCCATCACGCCCGTACCTCCCACGCCGGGACGGCCTTCGCCGAGCGCATCGCCGCGACGCGGCCACGAACGCGATCAATCGCTGGCGTCGGACCCTCGGCGCTCGGCCTCGACGCCGCGGGAGCGGCCTGCGCCGCAGTCCTCACAACACCGATCGGCGCACCCTGCTTCTGCGCCACCACCACACGGGGCTTGACCACGCGCGCCGCCATTGGCTGCGCTGGCCCGACATGCCGCACGTCTCTCACATCACGAACATCACGCACGTCACTCGCCAACTTCGCAGAGCCCGAAGTCTCATAAACGTCGCCGCCAAGGTCGCGCCCGGTTCGCTCATCAGCCCCCGCAAGCACCGCCTGAAAACGACGCGCCATCGACTCACCCTGTTCATCGCGCGTCTTGACCAAGATCGACGCCACCTGCTCGGGCTCTGTGATCTCGCACAGCGTGGACATCGCGTGCGCACCCATCAGACCCTTGCCGCTCGTCTGGCACACCAGCAGCACGCGCCGATCAAGCTTGAGAAGCACGAGCGTGCAACCGCGCCCCGCCGGGAAGCGGCCCAGCACCTCCAGCACGCCCGAAGGTGCTCGCCCGCCCGCACCAAGCTGGGCCATGAGCCCGCCACGCCGCGCCAGTCGCCGCGCCACAATCGCCAGCGCGATGATGAGCACCACAACAAGCCCAAGCGCTCCAAGCGTTCGCGCATACGCAAACGAGCTCGGCACAGGCTCGCTCTCCGCCAGCGGCCGAACCCTCCCCGCGCCATCGCGAGAAGCCGATCGTTCCGGAATTCCCAGCGGCGTCGATTCAATCGCAGGCTTCGACGCACGCGCCTCGACCTCGCGCGTCGTCGCAGGCTGGACAAGCAAACCCGGAGCAGCAACGCTTGCAGCACCACGAGCCGCAACCTCAGGCGCGCCAGCACACACAGGAACATCAGGCAGCGCAGGCCCAATCCCGTCGCCCATCGCGCGAGCACTCAGCGCCAAAACCGAAACGAGCGACAGCGCCCGCATCCCGCGGCACGCGCGACCGACCCAGGTTGGAACGCTTCTCTTCCCCACGCGGCCTTCCTGGCCTCTCTTTGTCCGACGCTCCGCGTCGGGCTTCCGCAAATCACTCTCGACGTGCCCCGCTACGCGCTGCGCTTGGCCACCTCAACCGGCGGCGCCAGAATCTCATTGATGCGGACGCAGAAGTTGTCGTTCAGCACAAGGATCTCGCCTCGCGCCACGTGCCGGTCATTCACATACACATCAACCGGATCGCCCGCCAGCTTGTCGAGCTCCACCACCACGCCCTCACCAAGCTTCAGCACATCCTCCACGAGCATGCGCGTGCGCCCAAGCTCGATGGTCACATGGAGATTCACATCCGCCAACAGGTCGATAGCCCGCGGCGGATCCGCGCTCGCCACCGCCTTGAACGCGGGCAAGTCCAGCGGCGTGCCAGCCGCGCCCGCGGCGGGCGTCGCCGCCGCCGCCGAAGTCAGATCGTTGAGTCCATCGATCGCATCGCGCGCCGCCGCGAGCGCCTCCTGGGCGATCTCGTCGGGGGTCGGTTGCGAGTTGGGTGCTGCGCCTTGCGTTGAGTCGTCGGCCATCCTGGCCCCTTTCACATGGTTTCGCCCGCGCTCCGCCGGGCATCGTCCAAAGGATCGGACAGCGTGCGCATGGATCGACACATTCCGCGCATGGAGTGCTCTCCGCCCCTGTCGCGGCGCAAGACTTGCGCATCCGTGCCGGACACTCACTCCGCCGGGAAGCCCTTGCACTTGGGGATCACCACGCGCTCGATGCGGCTCTTGTTGTCCGCGTCCTTGCCAAAGACCCCATCGAGAAACGCGAGCAGCTGGCGGTTCAGCGTTTCAAGCCCCGCCTCCCGCAGGTGGGTGTGCTGGGCTCGCCGGAAGATCATCGAGATTCCCTCGGTGATCTCCGCCGCGCGGCCCTCGAGCACCTTGCTCACCGCCTCCTCGTTCTTCGAACGCACATTCAGCACGATCTCAACATCCCAGATCCATGCCCGCCCCGTCTGCATGTTCTGGAAGCGATCCTCCACGATCGAGAGCTCGATCGTCTCCTCACGGTCGGCCTGATCCGCGTGCGGAAGATGCGCCTCCGCGGCCGATGCGGCCTGCGGGCCCGTGCTCTTGGCCAGCATGTACACGCCAATCCCCTGCACCACCATGATCGCACCGACAATGCCCAGCATCTTGATCGGCAGCCCGCCCTTCTTCGGCGCGGCGTCCCCATCCTTCGCGGCAGGCTCGGCGGGCTTGGCTTCTTTCTTCTTGTCGTCGGACATGGCTCACTCCACACGTGCGGCGGAAACGCCGCGGTCGCGTGGGTGAATCGGCACGATCATCGGTCAGCGTTGCCGCAGCCCATCCATCGACCGCGCACGATGCACGCCGCGCCGACGCACGCGGGTTGCGCGGGCGAGCTTCACCCTTCTCGGACCTCGTTGTGCTTCCGTTACGCCGCCTTGCTGATCGCAGCCTGCCCCTTGGGCTTCACGATCACCGCCGGCCGAGTCGCGGCCGCCGGTCGCTGAGGCGTCATCGCGATCGCAAGAAAGCCGCCAAACGCGAAGAGCCCCGTCAGAACCGGCATCGGTCCCACAGGCATCAGACCCAGCCCCGTCAGTGTCGCGCCCGCAAGCAGCCCCGTCGCAATCAGGGGCGACACCATCGGCGTCGCCTGAGCAACACCCAGAGGCAGTCGCCCATGCAGCCGAAGCACCACCTCATCCAATCGAAACCGCTGCGCCGCAGCGAGCGACGCCAGCGCACACGCCGCGGCCCCGCCAATGACGGCAAGTGCGAGCAGCAGATCCGAAACAAGAGGAGGTTGGTTGGACATGCAAGAACTCCGCGGCGACGCCGCCAAGATCCCTAGGCCCAAAGAGATCGGTTCTCGGTCCTACCAACTTGAATCACAAACCAAGCCGCACTCGAGGAGCCGCAACCCAAAGCCCAAACCAACCGCCGCTGACATCGCGCAACGAGCCATCGGGGTGAAACGCGGAGACAGCCGCGAATGCGGCACCCCTCGACAGCGTCAAACCAGCACCACGAAGAGGCGCAGGTGAGCAGCTCCTCCACCATCGAGCCATTCACCCACCACGTCACACGCCACCCCGCCCGCTAACGACCCAGCACCAGCAACTGCTGCATCAGCTCATCGGTCGTTCGGATCACGCGCGAGTTCGCCGAGTATCCAGTCGAAGAGAGCACGAGGCGGATGAACTCCTCGCCCAGATCCACATTGCTCAGCTCCAGCGCGCCCGCTGAGATCTGCCCCGAGCCGAGCGTGCCCGGAGCACCGATCGCCGCGGGTCCGCTATTGGGCGCCAACTGCAAGAGATTACTCCCCGCCTCCTGCAGCCCCTCCGCGTTCGGGAATGTCGCAAGCACGATCTGCCCCAGCGGCCGCGTCCGACTATTAGAAAAGGTGCCGGTGATGATGCCGTCTGCGCCGATGCCGAACGAGGAGAGCGTTCCGAACGGAACGCCATCTCGAAATCCAACCGCCATCGCAGGCTCAAGGTCGGCATAGGCCGTCATTCCGCCGCTGGGCGTTGCGAAACTCAGGCGAAAGACCATCGGCGTGATCGCGCCCGTTCCCGTGCGATCAATCGTGATTGAGACAGGCTCCGTCGAGAGTGGCTGTCCAAAAGAGTCAAAGGAGAACGTGCCCGTCCCCACCTGCGTGGGAACTCCAGCATTGTCAGGGGATTCAACGAAGTATCGCCACGTCGTCCCGCCGTTGGCCGAGCGTGAGTCCAGCACCATCGACACGCTCACCGCGACCTGGCTCCCAAGCGAGTCAAAGGCCGTGAAGTTCGTCTGGATCGACTCGCCATCGGCCGAAGCTAGCCGCGTCTGCACGAACGGACTTCCAACCACGCTTCCAGCCGAGTCCAGCAGGACCAGGCTCGTGTTCTCGAGCGTGATGTCATTCACCGTGCCCGTGTTTCCGACAATCGAGATCAGCCCCGTCGCAGGATCGATCAAAACTCCCGGCGTGCGCCCGTCCGGGTTCGTGCCCGTCCCCGTGCTGATTCCCAGCGCCTCGCTCAAGAACGTCGTCAGATCGGCGATGGTCGTGGACCCATCAACACCCAGCGTGGCCTGCGGCAGAATCCCCGTTCCCTTCTCCGCGCCGCGAAGCCTGATGCTCTGCCCCGCCGTCAGCATCGAAGCGCCCGAGCCAGGCCGAGCCGGATCCTCGATGTCGATCAGCCGCGTCGTGGAATCGATCACGTTCGGCGCTGCCAGCGCCGCGCTCGGAATCGCAATCAGGCCCTGCGTCGTCGATGTCCCAAGCCGAATCAGCGAACCCTGCGTCGGCAGCGCGCCCTCCGCATTCAGGTTGCCGCGCAGCCGCACCTCGTTGGTCGCTTCCGCGATCGAGAGCCCGCCCACCGGAATCGAGATGCTCGTGAGCTGCCCGAGCGCAATGTTGAAGTTCTGATCAACGCCATACCCCTGCACGCGCTCGCCCGAGATCGTCGTGAGCACGCCCTCAGAGTTCTGGCGGAACGCACCCGCTCGCGTGTACAGCCGCTCGGTGCCGCGCTCAACCACAAAGAACCCGCGGCCATCAACCGCGAGATCGCGATTATCCCCCGTCGGACTGATCGTGCCCTGCTGCGTGTTCACCTGCGTTCCCGCCGTCCGGACACCCAACCCAATCTGATACGGATTCGTGCCCCCCGTCGTGTCGGCCGGCGCCGTGCCAGCCGTGATCGTCCGCGAGAACATCGTGCTGAACGAGAGTCGCGACGACTTGAACGCCGTCGTGTTCGTGTTCGCGACGTTGTTGCCGACAACATCAATCTGCCGCGCGTTGGCATTGAGCCCGGTCATCGCGGTAAAGAGCGCCGTAGTGGAGGGCATGTTGGATCCTTGAACCTCGAATCAACTCGCAATCAATCAAGACGCGCTCGCACAACGCCCAGCGACATCTCAGCTCGTTCCACCAGCCAGGATCGCCGCCAGCCCACCCGGCGGCGACGGCGGCGGCCCGAGCGTTCCCGCCCCGGCGCTGCTCCCCTCACCCGGCACCGTCAGCACCGCATCAAACCCGGCGCGAACACCAGGCTTCGACGTATCGATCTTCGAGAGAATTGTCCGCGACTGCACATCCATCTCCAGCGCCACACCATCAATCAGCACCAGCGCCCTGCTCGCCCCCGCCGCGTCCGCCGCATCCGCCGCGACCTGAAGCCGCCCGAGCTGCTCGTTCGTCAGAGACACCCCACTCGCCTCAGACACCGTCACGGGAAGCCCGCTGTGGATCGCGCCCGATCCAGCCTGCGCCAGCAAATCCTTGAACGATCGTCCTTCAATCGGCGCAACCGCAGGCCCGGCCCGGTCCGGCACGCCGCTGGGTCGAACCGCGCCCGCAAGGCGCGAGAGCAGGCTCTGAGCAAGGCCCAAAGGAGCAAGTGGACCAATGGTCATGGCGTCTTACCCCCCGCCCCCTCCTCAGCAGCCTTCGCCTCGCGAATCGTGTCCAGATCCGAGAACGCGACGCGCGCCCCATCCGCCAGAGTCATCACCGCGCCCTCGCTCGTCCGCGAGACCGACGACACAACGCCCGTCACGCGCGCCGAAGTTTCATCAAGCCCCGCGACGCTCCTCCCAATCAGCCCCGCGGCCGCCGCGAACTCATCCTGACCTACCAGCCGCCCAAGCCCCTCTGATAGATCCATGTTCGACTGAATCGATCGAATGCCCGAGAGCTGCTGGATCAGCGTGTTCGTGTCGTTGGGCGCAAGGGGATCCTGCTTGCCAAGCTCCGTCAGGATGATCTTCGTGAAGTCCTCCGACGTCAGGCGCGAGAAGCCATCGCCAGCCTTTGTGCGGGTCGTGGTCGCGAGCGATGCGGGTGCAATTGTTTCCATCTTCACAACTCCTAAAAGGCAGCACTGACCCGATTCAGGCCATCGCCTCTATTCCACCAAAGCCTCGCCCAAGCCCGACATCAGCAAGACCAACCGTCGGCCCAAGCGCGGGAAGCAGCCCCTCGATGCGACGCATCAAATCTGCACCAATCGCTGCATCCCGATCAGCCCCTTCCGCCAACGCGGATCCACCGGCGCCACGATCCAGATCCCTGTTCGGATCCGAATCTCGTGAACCACTTGAGTCTCGTGACCCGCGTGACCCACGTGACTCATCAAACCCGTGTGGCTTATCTGACCCGCCGCGGCCTCCGGCCCCGGCTCGCTCATCTTGAGATTGGGGATCCTCCCCGCTCGGACGCTCCTGCTCCGCCACACCGACTCCGTCGTGCGTGGTAGGTGTGGTACGCGTGCCGCCGATCGCTCCCTCCGGCAACGCCGCTACCTCAATGCGATCAACTTGCAACCCCCGCGCTTCCAGCGCAGATCGAAGCAAACCCTCCGATGCCACAAGCAACTGGCGTGCCGACTCCGTCGTAGGATGGAAGAGTGCCGAGGCATGACGCCCCTCCACACGCAGGTCCACCCGCATCGGACCCAGATGCTCCGGCCGCAGATTGATGGTGACCGTCCCATCCCCCTTGCGCATCGCCGCCGCAAGCGCCGACGCAAGCTGTCGCAGTGGCGGCTCTTCAGCCCGAGGCATCAGCGTCGCACCCGTGCGCTGCAGCAAGCCACGCATCGCCTGAGGCCGGTCCAGCATCACAGCGCCGCCCGCACCGCCCGACGAAGTCAAAGCAGGCCGAGCCGATCCAGGCGCGGCCGCAACCTCCGTGACCAACCCTGCTGGTCGCGTCGCTGGGGCCCGAGCGATCACGCCCGCACCGCTCGCGGCCAAAGGCCGACCCTGCGGCACAGTTCCCATCGCCGCCGCCTGCGATTCATTCGAACCCGACGCAACACCGCTCCCTCGCGCCGCGCCCTCCATCACCGGAGCCGACGCCCGCGCCCCAACTCGCTCATTGGGCTCAGCCCACGGCGCCGCGCCACCCCGCTGGCCCGAAGTCTCACGCGGCACCAAGGGTTCCGCGCGCGGCGCTTCTGCGACCTTCGCCGAATCTGCCAACGCGTCCTCGCCAGCCTGCGCCACCGTCGCCTTGGGCGTGCCCCGCGACCGAAGCTCCGCCGCGTGGTCACCCGCCAGATCCACCGCCGCCTGAGGCGGCGCCGTGTTCGTCCCGCTTGGCGCGCTCGCACCATCGCTTCGAGCACGCGCCCCATCACGCTGACCCAAAGTCGCTCTTTCGTCCGCAAGTTCTGCCGCCCGCGCACTCACATTGCGCGTCGCGGGCGCAAACCCCGCGCTACCCAGCGCCGTCGCCGAGCGCCCGATTCGGCGCGACCAAGCCGCGATGGAATCTGAGAACGCGCTCGCTCCGCCCACCTCGCCCTGCAGGCCAGCAGCGCCCTGCTCAGGGAAGAGCGTCGGTGCGTGGCGCGACTGGGGCGCTGGGGGTGTCGGAGACGCTGGGGCTGCCTGTGGAATTTGGGGTGCTTGTATTCGCATTCGCCGAACCCCGGGCCGAGGCCACCCCGAAGGTTCGGATCATCTCTAGCAACTCCGTTGCCAGCCCCGGATCGTTCTTGGAAAGCTCCCCCAGGATCCGGTTCCGCACATCCCCATCCATCGCGTCCAGATACTCCACAACCCGCGCCTTCCCAGCCCGCACCGCCGCACCTGGATCAATAGTTCCAACATCATCCCCCAGCGCCGCACCCACATTGGCCGAAGCCATCGGCACCGTCCCAGCACCGCCGCCCGCAACCGATCCATCGTCCACACCCGCAAAGCCCATCGCGGGATCAGCCCCATTCTCGGGCGCAGGCGGGATCATCTTGCGCAGCAGCGCCACCGCCTCCTTGGACTTGAGGCTCTCGATCGTCTCGATCGCCTTGCGGAACTGCGCATCCCTCGTCCGCGCCATCGCGCGTCCCTGCGAAGTCTCGAACATCTGCCTCGTCTCAGTAAACTCCGTCCGCTCGCGATCAAGCGACTGACGCTCCCGATCAACACGCCCCTGCAAATCCTGCACCTCGCGCCGCAGCCGCTCGATGCGTTGCTGGTCCAGCGCCGTCGCCTCCAGCCGCGCCGCCAACTGCTCCGAAGCCGTCAGCGGCGGCTGATCCGCCCGCGCCTGCGCAGCCGCCGCCTTCGCCGCCACTTCAAGGGCCTTTGCCTCGGCCTCCGCCGCTGCACGCTCCTCGCTCAGCGTCGTCGAGACTGCCGTGCGAATCTCGCGCAGCCTCGACATGTCCAGCCGGTCCGTCTGCACGAGCCAACCCACAAAGCCGCCAATCGCCAGCAAGTTCGCGATCGCAACCACACACAGCGCGTTCCACAGCGTCTTCATTCGTCAGTCTCCCGGCCCTCGCCCGCCCCATCCTCACGCCCCCGGCGCGCATGGCCCACCACCGCCAGCTCATCCATGATCGCCTCATCAAGCCGCTTCTGCTCCGCCGCCCAGGCCTCGCGCCTCCGATCGCGCAGCGCCTCAACCGCCTTCCGCGCCGTCGCGGCCTCCAGCAGCGCACGCCGCGCTCGCTCCACGCGAGCATGGATCCCCGCCAGCTCCAGCACCGCCCGCTGCGCACTCGCCATCAGCCGCAGCGCACTCCCAGCCTGAAATCGAACCCCGCGAAGGTCGAGCATCACACCCGCCCCGCTCAGGCCCTCGTGCCCAAGCTGCCCGCGCAGCTCGAGCTTCTCTTCACCAATCTGCCGCTGCAGATCCCGGAGTCGCGACTCCACCCCCAGCCGCTCGCGCTCAATCACCGCCATCTCCAGAATGCGCGTGCGCTCCGCGGCCTTCCGCGCCCGCAGCACCGCCTCAAGCTCGAAGATGAACTTCGCCACTGCTTACCGCTTCCTTTCCTCTACCGACCCTTCGCCTTCAGCAACCGCGCCACCTGCTCCCCAGTTTCCTTCGCCAGCCGCACAAGCACCTCGCGCGACTGCGAGAACGTCGCCACCTCACCCTTCCCCTGCCGCAGAAGATCATTCATCGCGCGATGATGCTCGATCGCGACATCGGCCTCGGGGTTGCTCCCCTTCGCGTACGCGCCGATCTGCACCAGATCCTCCACCTCCCGGTACATCGCCAGCATCCGCACGATCTGCCTTCGCGCCGCGGTGTGCTCCGCATCGCACACGTCATCCGCAACGCGCGACACCGAATCAAGCACATCCACCGCCGGAAAACGTCCCATCTGCGCAATCTTCCGCGACAGGATCACATGCCCATCCAGGATGCCCCTCGCGGCGTCCGCGACAGGCTCGGTCATGTCGTCCCCCTCTACCAGGATCGTGTAGAGGCCCGTGATAGAACCACCCGAACCACCCGCGCCCGTCGCTTCCAGACTCCCGGCCCGCTCGAGCAGCAATCCCAGCTGCGCAAACACACTCGGCGTGTACCCCTTCGTCGCCGGTGGTTCACCAATCGAGAGCCCCACCTGCCGCTGCGCGTGCGCGAATCGCGTGATGGAATCCATCATCAGCATCACATCTCGCCCGCGCGCCCTGAAGTACTCCGCCGCGGTGCACGCCAGCTTCGCGGCACGCAGTCTCATAAGGGGCGACTCATCACCCGTCGCGACCACAACCACCGATCGCGCCAGCCCCTCAGCCCCAAGCGCATGATCGATGAAGTCCCTCACCTCGCGCCCGCGCTCGCCGATCAACGCAATGACCGACACGTCCGCCGCAGTCCGGCGAGCAATCGTCCCCATCAGCGTCGACTTGCCAACACCAGGACCCGCGAAGATCCCAAGCCGCTGCCCGCGCCCAAGCGTCGTCATGAGGTCCAGCGCACGCACACCCGTGTACAGCGGCTGATCAATGCGCCGCCGCCGCATCGCAGGAATCGGATCCGGGCTGATGGGCATGTGAACACAGTCACGCACGGGACCAAGCCCATCAATCGGCCGCCCAATCCCATCAAGCACGCGCCCAAGAAGCCGCGGCCCCACAGGTGCCGTCGGCGATCGCTCCTCAACCACCACACGATCACCCGCGCACACGCCCCCCGACTGACCAAGCAGCATGACGATCGTCTGCTCGCGCGTAAAGCCGACAACCTCGCCCCAGATCGAGTCGTCCATCGCCGCGTCGCTCACGCCACGCGATCCCGATCGCGCGGGAATGCGTACCAGCGCGCCCACCGGCGTCGGCAGATCATCCACCAGCACCGTCAGCCCACGCACAGCGCACACCCGCCCCACACACCGCAGCGGTTGCGAGCGTGCGAGCGTGTCAAACGCTGGCCCCAGCGCCATGCTCGACCCGGCATTCCTCGCGGAGTTTACCGCCGTCACAGCACTCACGCGCCACGCTCCTGCGCCGCACCGTGCTTCGCAACTTGTTGCGCGCCCTGCGCCGCCACCACCTCCGCATCAGCATCAGAAGCCGGCACCAGAGCCCTCGCGATCCGATCAAGCCGCATCGACATCGACGCATCAACCTCGCCGCCCGCCGGCGTCCGCACCACCACGCTCCCTCGCGCGAGCGCACCATCGGGCCGAATCTCCGCGTGCTCACACTCCGGGAACGTCGCCATCAGCGCCGGCAACACCGCGCGGCAGATCGGCTCATCATCAGGATGCACACACACCACAAGCCGCGTCGCCCGCGCAGCGCTCGCGATCGCCTCCGACATCAGATCGCCCGTCACGCGCGGATCGCTCACCAGCAGCCGCGTTGTCGCGCGTCGAGCAATCTCAATTGCAAGCCGGAGCAAGTCCTCACGCGCCGAGGCCATCAGCCCCTCGCGCTCACCCAAGAATCCCGAGAGCGCCGCCGTCCACCCCGCCTCAATCCTCGCAAGCTCGGCCTTTCGCGCCCCATGCGCCTCGGAAGTTCCAGCCTCCAGCCCCCTGGAGTGCCCCTCCGTCCTGCCTTCCTGAAGCCCTCGCGCGAATCCCTCCGCGTGCCCGGTCCGCACCAGCGCTTCGCGCTCGCGCTGCGCCTCCTGCAAGATCACCGCGGCCTTTGCCCGAGCCTGCGCAACCAGGTCCTCGCCCTGACGCCTGAGATCGCCAAGGTCCAGCACGATCGCATCTCTGGCGATCCGGTCCGCGTCGCGCTGCCTGATCAGGGCCATCGTCTGAACTCCGCCGCATCGTGACCATCACGACCATCACGACCATCACAATCCTCGCGGCCACAATCCGCAACTCACACCTACACCAATTGCTCCGCATCCCCGCCGCGGCCCTCGATGATGACCTCGCCCGCCTCCTCCAGCCGCCGCACGATGTCCACGATCCGCTGCTGCGCAGACTCCACGTCGCTGACCTTGACCGGCCCCATGTACTGCATGTCCTCCTTGATGAGCGACGCCGCACGCTCGGACATGTTCCTGAAGATCTTCTGCTGCAACCCTTCCGACGCGGTCTTGAGCGCCAGCGCCAGTTCGCTGTTCTCAACCTCCTTGAGCACCGCCTGAATTCCCTTGTCATTGACCTTGTTGATGTCCTCGAAGACAAACATCAGCCGCCGGATCTGCTCCACAAGATCCGGGTCCTCCGCCTCCAGCCCCTCCATGATCTGCTTCTCGGTCGAGCGATCCACAAGGTTCAGAATCTCCGCCACCGTGTTGACGCCGCCAGCCTTCTCCATGCTCTGCACAAGCATGCTCGACAAGCGGCTCTCAAGCCCGCGCTCAACCTCGCGAATCACTTCCGGATTCGTCTGCTCCATGTTCGCCACGCGCTTGATCACCTCAACCTGCTTCTGCATCGGAAGCCCACCCAGGATCTCACTCGCCTTGTGGTGCGGCAGGTGGCACACGATCAGCGCGATCGTCTGCGGATGCTCATCCTGGATGAACGTCATCAGATTCTCTGATTCCGCCCGCTGCAAGAACGAAAAAGGCGTCCGCTGCACCTGCGTCTGGATCTGCCCCAGCATCCGCTCGGCGCTCTTGGCATCCAGCGAGCTCGTCAGGATCTGCTTGGCATAGTCCAACCCGCCCTCGTTCATGTACCCGCTGGCAATCGAGATCCCATAGAACTCCCCAACCACCGCCGCCTGCAGCGAATTCGCAACGCGCCCGAGCCCCGCCAGCTCGCGCGTTACTTCCTCCACCTGCTTCGCACTCAGCTGCTTCAGCAGCATCGATGCCTTCTCAGGCCCGATCGCAAGCAGCAGAATCGCCGCTTTCGTGATCCCCTCAAGCTCGGCGGCGCTGTCGGGCAGCTTTTCGTTTGGCTTGCGAGGAAAAGCACGCTCCTAAGGCGGTGATCCCGCCACGACATGAACCGGTCCATCCATCTCCGCGCAACACATCATCAACGAACCACCCACTCACTCCTCAACTTACTCATCGATGTTGATCCACCGCGCCACAAGCTTCGCCGCCTGGCCCGGGTTCTGCTCCACAACCTCTGCAACCTGCTCCAGCACCTTCTGCGACTGCATCTCCGCCTCATCAACCTCGATGCCCGTCATCGCCGTATCACCCTCTTCCGCCTCACCAACAACATCCGCCTCCGTCTCCAGCGCCGGCGGCAGGCCCACAAGCTCCTCCGCCGTCGGCTGATCGCCACGGCTGCCAGCCTTCCTCACCATCATGATCATCATCCCCATCGCCACAATCGATAGAGCCCCAAGCGCCACCGTCTGCACCAGCCCGCCACCAAGCGAGATCCCGGCAGGACCACCCTGACCACTACTCCCGCCCATGATCCCGCCGAGCAAGCCCGCCGCCTGGATCGGCTGCATCTCCGGCGGGTCCGCTGGCATCAACGCCACACTGATCGAGTCCTGCACGACCTGCCGAATCTCCTCCGCCGCCATCGCCCGATTCGAGTCCGCAATCAGCGCCCTCACCTGCGGCGTGAGAGTCGCCATCACCAGCGGCTTCACCTCCGCATCAAACGTTCGCAGAATCTCCGCCAGTGCAGGCGCGGGCGGTGCCTCACCACTCGCGCCCGCCGCAGGATTCGACCGATTGATCATCCCCACCACAAACCGCGGCGGTACAAGCACCGTCACCGCAACGCTCGTCGGCTTCCCCTTCGGGTCCACCGTCGTCTCCGTCTTCGTTCCGAACCGATTCTCTTGCTCCTCGGTCGAGTCCGTCGTCTGCGTCATCGAACCAGCGCCACCACCAGCTCGATTGATATCCGCCGCCTGATTCGCCGCAACCCCCGGCTCCGCCCCTGGAGAGGACTCGCGGGTCACACTCTCCGTCGAGGTGTTCCGCCGCGGCAGCGCGACCGTTCCCTCCTTGTTCGGCAGGAACCGCTGCGTCTGCGAGGTCGTCCGCGCCACATCAACCGACGCCGTCACCGTCACCATCACACCCGGGATCGAACCCAGCATGTCATAGAACTTCGCCTCCGCCTCGCGCTCGATACGCCGCGCATGATCCATCGCCGTCCCAGTTTGCGACTCGTTCTGGCTCGCCGCACGCCGCGGCCGGCCCGCCGCCGAGTCCACCACGGTCACGTTCTCAATCGCAAGCCCCGCGCGGCTCCCCGCAAGCAGCTCCGCCACCGCGTTCACCGTCTCCTGAGGCAGCGGCTTCCCATCCTCACTCATCACCGTCGCCGAGGCCTTCGGAACCTTCGCCAAGCCGCCAAGACCGAACGGCTCCGGCACATGGATCGTGACCCACGCCGAGCCAACGCCCCTGAAGTCCGAGATCGTCCGCGACAGCTCATTCTGCAACGCGATGAGAAAGTTCTGCTCGTTCACCTGCCGCGAGTTCATCCAGTTGTTCGAAGCAACCAGCGTTTCAAAGTACAGCGCCTTGTCCGCGGGCAGCGCGTTCGCCGCCGCCAGATGCGTCCGCGATCGGCTCGCATCACCAGCCGCGACATAGAGCTTGCCCCCATCAAAGTCGCTCTCAATCCCCACCTCGTCGAGCGCCGCCTTGGCCTTCATCTGTGCCGCGGGGTCCGGCCCCAGAAGCAGCTCGACGCGGTTTGATCGCCCCGTCGTCTGCGCCACAATGAACAGCACCAGCATCAGCACGACCACCACCGTGCCGATCAGCAGGCGCAGCGTGAGCGACATGCCCCCAAGGTTCTTCTGTATGGTCGCCAACATGCGGCGAAGCGAATCCATCGCAATGGGCCTCCTGCCCGGTTCGATCCAGCAACCCACCACCAGACCAAGGGCCGCACTCCGTGCAGCCCCACCCCCACTCCAACCAAACCAAACACCCGCGCAAGGACGATCGCCCAAGCGCACGTCATGCCGCTATCGGCAATTCCCGCGCACCCGCTTGAAACCCTCGTGCCGTGATCAGATCTGCCATCGCAAGTGCCACGACCCTTCCGAGCTTTGGCGGAAGAGTCGTGGTCTTCACAACGTACTCCCACGCACTCCAGCCACCTATCATGAAGCCGACGTCATCCGAATCCACCTTAAAAAGCCAGGTGCACCCATGAGCGCGAGCGCAACCCCGACCGTACAGCACATGAACTCGACCATCGATCAGCTCCCAGACTTCACCAAACCCCTCCCGCCCTTCACGCCCGAGCCCGGCAAGGAGCGCCTGATCCAGTACCGTGAGGCACTGCGTGAAGCCCTCTCTGAAGAGATGCGTCGCGACGACCGCATGTTCCTCATGGGCGAAGAAGTCGCCCAGTACAACGGCGCGTACAAGGTCAGCCAGGGCATGCTCGAAGAATTCGGCCCCAAACGCATCATCGACGCCCCCATCAGCGAGAACGGCTTCGCAGGCCTCGCCGTCGGCGCCGCGATGTATGGCCTAAAGCCCGTCATCGAGTTCATGTCCTGGTCCTTCAGCCTCGTCGCCGCCGATCAGATCTTGAACAACGTTCCCAAGATGCTCTACATGTCCGGCGGCCAGTGGGGCTGCCCGATCGTCTTCCGCGGCAACGACGGCGCAGGCGGCCAGCTCGGCTCCACCCACTCCTGGTGCGTCGAAGGCCTCTACAGCAACGTCCCCGGCGTCAAGATCGCCATTCCCAGCAACCCCTACGACGCCAAGGGCCTCCTGAAGACCGCGCTCCGCGAGGTCGACCCCGTCTTCTTCCTCGAGAGCGAGCGCATGCTCGGCGACCAAGCCCACGTCCCCGCCGAGGAGTACTACATACCCTTCGGCCAGGCTCACCTCCGCCGCGAGGGCGACGCCGTGACGCTCGTCTCCTTCGGCCGCCCGGTGAACTTCTGCCTCGAAGCCGCCGAAGAGCTCGCAAAGGAAGGCATCGAGGCCGACGTCCTCGACATGCGCACCATCCGCCCCCTCGACATCGACAGCGTCATCAAGAGCGTCAAGAAGACCGGCCGCGTTGTCATCGTCGACCAGTGCTGGCCCTTCGCCAGCGTCGCGAGCGAAGTCGTGACGCAGGTCTGCGAGCGCTGCTTTGACTACCTCGATCACGCCCCCGTCCGCGTCAACAGCGACGACGTCCCCGCCCCCTACGCCAAGAACCTGGAACAAGCCTTCCTGCCGCACAAGGGCAAGATCGTGGCCGCGGTGAAGAAGATGTTCGGTCAGTAAGCAAGAAAGCGAAAAGCAAGAAAGCGAAAAGCGGAAAAGCAAAAAGAAGGCAGGCATCGCGAGAGCGCCGGCTCCATGAGACGCCTCCGAGCCGAGTTCGTCGAGCGCATCGAAGCATTCGTACACCAGATGCTCGACATCATGAACCTGCTCGAAGCTCGCACCACTCCTCCGCGCCTTCTTGCTCAGATTGCCGCCGCCGCAACGTCCATCGGTGCCAATGCCTGCGAAGCCGACGAAGCAACGAGCCGAGCAGACTTCGTCAAGTGTCTCAGCATCGCCAGCAAGGAACTCAGCGAAACCTGCTTCAGACTCCGCCTCTCCGCCCGCCCCGCACTCACCGAAAGCCTCGAGCTTCAGCGAATCCTCGGCACCATCATCCGCCGCTCCAAACTACCTCGCCCGATGCCGAATTCCTCAACCGCAACGCAACCAACACCGGCCCCCAACACACCACAACCGCACAAGCCGAAAGGCCGCTGAACCCACCCCAACCCGCTACGTTTAGGATCTAGTCCTGCGACAATTCAGCTCATCCGTCAGCACTCAGGCTCGACTCCAACCGTTCCCCAGCATCCACTTCTTCGCCTCTGTCAGCCTCTCTTCGACTCACGTTGCCTCTCTTCGCCCTTGTTTGCCTTCGGCCTTCCTCCGAATTTTCACTTTCCAGCTTTTCGATTTTCCCGAGGTCCCCATGCCTATCCGCGTCGAAATGCCCCGCCTCTCCGACACCATGCAGCAGGGCACCATCGTCAAGTGGAACGTGAAGGAAGGCCAGTCCATTAAGACCGGCCAGACCATCGCCGACATCGAGACCGACAAGGCCACGATGGAGCTCCAGAGCTTCGACGACGGCATCGTCGCCGCGATCCTGGTTCCTGAGGGCAAGGCCGTCCCAGTGACGACGCCGATGCTCCTGCTCGCCGTCAAGGGCGAGGACCCCGCCGCCATCAAGGCCCAGTTCGCCGCAGGCGACTCAGCCCCCGCGGCCGCCGCACCCGCAGCCAAGACCGCCGCCGCAGTCTCGGCATCGCCCGCAACCAACGCCCCCAGCGTCCCCAGCGCTCCCACCTCCAGCACCGCGACCGCGGTCATGGAGCCGCCCGCTTCCTCTAACGGCACGCGCCTCTTCGTGAGCCCGCTCGCCCGCAAGATCGCCGAAGAGAGTGGCGTCGATCTCCGCTCGATCACTGGCTCCGGCCCCGGCGGCCGCATCGTCCGCAAGGACGTCGAAGATGTCATCGCCCGAGGCGTCTCCCCCGCGCCCGCCGCCGCTGGTCGCACAGCCCAGTCCGCGATGCGCGCGCCCCGCCCCGCCGCGCCCTCGCTCCCCGCCGCCAACGCCGCCCTCGCAACCAAGCGCATCCCTCTCTCCAACATGCGCCGCGTCATCGCCCAGCGCCTCGTCGAGAGCAAGACCTCCATCCCCCACTACCAGGTCACCGCCAACGTCGACATGGAGCCGCTCGACACCCTCCGCAAGCAGCTCAACACGCAGCTCGCAACCCAGGGCGTCAAGCTCAGTATCAACGACTTCCTCGTCAAGGCCTGCGCCCTCGCGATGCACCAGCACCCCTACATCAACAGCCGCTGGAGCGGCACGCCCGGCCAGGAAGCCATCGAGTACGCCGCCGATGTCAACATCGGCGTCGCGATCGCGCTCCCCGTGAACGACGACGGCACCGGCGGCGGGCTCGTCGTCGCCACGCTCCGCAACGCCGATAGCCTCGGCCTCCGCGCCCTCTCCACGCAGACCAAGGCCCTCTCCGACAAGGCCCGCACCAAGGGCCTCGCGCCCGCCGAGATGTCCGACTCGACCTTCACAATCTCAAACCTCGGCATGTTCGGCGTCGCGCACTTCACCGCCATCATCAACCCGCCCAACACCGCCATTCTCGCCGTCGGCGCAGCGCTCGATGTCCCCGTCGTCCGCGATGGCAAGGTCGTTCCCGGCAAAGTCATGAGCATGACGATGAGCAGCGACCACCGCGTCATCGACGGTGCCATGGCCGCGCAGTACCTCGCGACCGTCAAGAACCTGCTCGAGAATCCCGCGACTCTGCTCGTGTGATTTCGTGACTCTGCCTTGGATGGCCCGGCGGTCCCCGCCGGTCTTCATCGCAACACCAAGGCGTCGAGTTTCACCCCAGCCACCGACCCCCATCCACACGGATCACATCGCCCGTCACGTACGTGGCGTCGAGCGCGAGCCAGACCACCGCGTTCGCCGCATCCTCCGGCTCGCCCGCGCGCCCCAGCGGCACGCGCTTAAGGTATCGCGCCTGAGCGCCCGCCTCACTCTCGTGCCCCTCATCTGGCCACGCAACCACGCCCGGCGCCACACCATTGACGCGAACATTCGGCGCAAGGTCTCGCGCCAGCGATCGCACCATCTCCTCCAGCGCCGCCTTCGACATCGAGTACGCCACATGCTCACGCCGAGGCCGGCCCATCGCATGGATGTCGCACATCGCAACTACCGCCGCGCCCCCGGCCAGAACCGATCGCTCCATCAGCGGCGCCAGTCGCGCCGTGAGCATCAGCGGCGCGAGCGCGTTCACGCGGTAGTGCCGCAGCGCCTGCTCCGCA
>JBBQGR010000005.1:0-21326 GCA_038323185.1 Phycisphaerales bacterium
GAGGTTCAGAGGCATGCACCCCAACGCCTTCCTGTTCCACCTCAAGGAGTGCGAGTTCCGCTTCAACCACCGCCGCCAGAACTTCTACAAAATCCTGCTTAAACTCTGCCGAGAAAACCCGCTCAGCTAGTCATGACCCTGATAAATTACCCAACCTCCATCACTACCTTGATCCCCTCGCCCGAGATCATCGTCTCGTGGGCCTTCTTGAACTGTTCCAGGGGGAACTCGTGCGTCACGATCTCGTCCAGCTCCAGCTTGCCGCTGAGCAGCAGCTCTTCCATCTGGTACCACGTCTCGAACATTTTGCGGCCGTTGATGCCGAGCACCGTGCATCCCTTGAAGATCACCAGCTTGTTCATGTCGAACTGGATCGGTCCTTTGAACAGCCCCAGCAGCGCGGCGACCGCGCCGTTCCGCACCGCCTCCAGGCCCTGGTTCAGTGCCGGCCCCGCGCCGCTCATCTCCAGCAGCACGTCCGCCCCCTCGCCGCGGCATGACTTCCTGACCTCGCCGATCCACGCGTCGTCGCGCGGGTCAAAGGCCTCGACCGCGCCGAGCTTCTTCGCCAGCGCGCGCCGCTTGGGATCGATGTCGGTCGCGAAAATGCGGCTCGCGCCAGCGGCCTTTGCCACCGTCACCGCCATCAGCCCGATGATCCCCGTCCCCGTCACCAGCACGCTCTTGGCCCCGACGTTCGCCGCCATCACGGTGTGCACCGCGTTGCCAAGCGGATCCAGCACCGCCGCGATCTTGTCGGGGATCGTGTGGTGGACGGGCCACACGTTCTCTTCCGGAACGCACACATACTCCGCAAAGCAGCCGTCGCGATCGATGCCGATGATCTTCGTGTCGCTGGCAATGTGCGCGTTGCCCGTCCTGCTGTTGTAGTCCTTCCACGCCGTGATGTGCCCCTCGGCAGAGACGCGAAGCCCCGGCGCATACTTCGTCACGGCCGAGCCCACCGCCTCGATGATCCCGACAAACTCATGGCCAGTCACGATGCCAACAGGGATCCGCCCCGCGGCCCAGGCGTCCCACTCCCAGATGTGCCGGTCCGTGCCGCAGATGCCGACCTTCTTGACGCGGATCAGCACATCGCGAGGCCCCGGCACCGGCCGCGGCCGATCCGAAACAAACTTCAGCTCGGTCCCCGCATGATGCTTGATGAGCGCACGCATCGTGCCCTTGGAAGGAGCTGGCTCGACCGCAACAGGACGCGAAGAAAGTGTCGCCATGCCCAAGGTTAGACGGCTCAATCCAAAGTGGCATCGGCCTCCCGGCCGGTGTTCCCCGCGCTCCCCATCTTTCCTCCCCGCCTTTCGCCTCCCCAATTGCCAGTCCTCAATCCCTAGTCTCGTTTCCTCTTCGCTGGCATTCGGCCGCCCATGTGTCATGATGTAGCGTGATCCCGCTCCGGCGGGTTGCTACCCGTTCGCAGACCCAGCCCGAAGGAGCCTTCTCATGCGTGGTTTCCCTGCCGCTTTCGCCCTTAACTTTGCCACGCTTGCCACCCTCGCCGCCTCCGCTGGCTCGGCCCTTGCCCACATCCCCACGCCCTTCGAGGTCCGCGGCATGGTCATGGACTCCACCATCACTCAAGGCCCACTCGCTGGCGCCATGATGGGCGAGCCTGTCCTCATGGAGTTCACTCTCCAGCACCCCGGCTTTGTCATAGAGGAAGGCCGGCGCGAGGCCTTCTTCCTCTTCACCTCGACCTTCATGCTCACGGTCGGCGAGCTCTCTGTCGGCGCCGACGGCCGCAGCTCGCAGATGATCGAGATGGAGAACGACATCGACATGCCCGGCATGGGCGGGATGATGTCCGACGGCGTCGTCATCTCGCCGCGGCCGCTCGCCTACGCGGACTACACGATGCAGTTCGAGGCTCGCGACATGATGGGCATGGCCTTCATGAACACCGATACGCACATGAACATGGGCATGTACGACAGCATGATGCTCCCCATGAGCACCTGGACCATTGTGGGCCCTGGTGATCAGATGATGAGCATCGCCTTCATGGACCTCATGATCATGCCCAGCCCCGGCGTGATCACGCTGCCGGCGGGCTTGGCCCTGCTGGCCCTGCGCCGAAGGCGGTAGTCCTGCTTGGGTAGCCCGGTGGTCCCCGCCGGTCTTGCCTTCGGCCAGACAGCCCCACAAAAAGGCCCGCTCAGTCCCAGCACAGATAACGCGAGCGAACCAGGAACACGACAGTAAAGACCGTCACCCTATTCGCGGCCCTCTTGCTCGCGACCGCATGCGCCCAGGCCCAGCCCGATTCCTCCGGCATCGACTTCGTCACCATCGGTGCGCCAGGCAACGCGGCGTAGCAGGGGGGCGGGTTCACAAACGGCCGCGGCGCAGTTCCGTATGAGTACCGAATCGGGCGGCTGGAAGTCACCACTTCCCAGTGGGCCGACTTCTTCAACGCGGCCTTAGACCGGCCCGCCAACGACCGGCTCCCCCATGTCGTCGCGCCGTTCATCTGGGGAGCCGCGTCCACCGCGCCGCAGAATCCCGGTGGGCGCCGTTGGAACGTGCCCGTCGGCAACGAGATGCGGGCAGTCACGGGTTTCGATTGGCGGACCGCTGCGATGTACGCCAACTGGCTTCACAATGACAAGGCCACTGATCGCAGCGCGTTCCTCAATGGTGCCTACGACGTCGGCACGTTCGGGTACTTCAGCGACGGCGGCGGATTCACCGACCAACTCACGCGCAGCCCGGGCGTTCGGTACTGGATCCCAAGCATCGATGAGTGGATGAAGGCAGCCCATTATGACCCAGCGAAGCAGAACTCAGACGGCTCTCTAGGCGGCTGGTGACAGTACAGCAACAGCAGCGACACGCGCTTGCGCTGCGGTCCTCCCGGAGTGCTGGTGAGAACCGATGACCGGCTCGGTCCAGACCCCAACGGCGAACTTGCCAACGCAAACTCACGATGGAACGGCTTGATCTTCCCGGGATTCAACCCGTTCGTGATACCACTGGGTGCCTATCCCGACACGACGAGTCCGTGGGGATTGCTGGATGTGGCAGGTGCCGCCAAGGAGTGAACAGAAGCTGCCTTCCAACTGCTGGATGAGCCATATCCAAGAGATCGATATCTTGAGGGCAGTTCGTGGGACACAGGCGGAGGTCAGAACTCAGACCGAGCGAGTGTTCGCGGGGGAAGTGCTTGGCCTACTTTCCGAGACGATACCTTCGGCCTATGGATCGCGTCTGCGGTTCCGACGCCGGGTGGAATTGTGCTACTCCTCGGCATTGGCGTGGCAGGACTTACGAGACGCCCCCGAAGAGTGGTGCAGCCTGTGCCCAGCTAACTGATACACTATTTGCGACCCGGCCAAGGTCAGGAGGTTAAACAACCAGTCGCAAGCAGCTTTCCTTTTGTGCATCGCGCTCGCTGCCTATTCATTTGGTCAGTCGATTGGGTAACGTCTGAATGGGGGTGCGGTTCAGCCGCTCGCATCGCCGCGGGTCATCGACCTCGTGGACATCAAGCAGTCCGATGTGCACGATCAGCTTCGCATCAACATCCACGTCTTCGACACCAGCAGCCCAGGGCGGGTGGCGTCGAAGCGAGTAATCACCGCACCATCAAAGTCCGCGTTGGGACTTCCATGGTCGTTACGATTCTCGCTTTGTCGAATCTAGTTCAAGACCATCGAAGTCAAAGGACCGACTTCGATGGCGCGATGTGCTGATCTATGGCCGCCTTCACTCCAAGGTCTGATGTACACTGATTGTCATGGAAGAGATCCGGCCTCCTCGAAAACGGATGCGTCGTCGAGAGATCCCGGGAGGTGTGCGCTTCGTCACCTTCTCTCGCCAGCGGCGACAGCCACTTCTGATGAATCGAAGTATTGCGCAGCTCTTTGTAGATGCGATGACCCAAGCAAGATCGAAGCGTCGATTAGAAGTGTTCGCGTGAGGTGTGATGCCCGAGCATGTGTATCTGTTATGCCGTCCACCCAAAGACTCAGCGCTCGATTGGATGCTTGTCAGCATGAAGATGTACGTGGCCAAGCGCGTGCTCACGCGATGGGCAGTTCTGGACGCGCCCATTCTGCAAAGTGAGAGATGCGACCAGGCGGCCACGGTTCTGGCAGAAGGGCGGCGGCTTTGATCGCAACGTGCGCGATACAGCGAGTTCGCGAAGGAGGTCAGGTATATCCATCACAACCCTTTCGAACGGGGTTTGGTAGATCAGCCGGAGAATTGGCTCTGGTCGAGCGTGCGATGATGGATGGGGATTCGGAACGGAGAGTTCGAGCGCGATTCGCCGCCCGGCCACACAGGAGTGTGAGACTTCTGGAAGAGATAGGTGTAGAAGTGGCGGCATCGCAGTAAAGAGATGACCACGCCATCGAACTCCGCATCGAACTTCGACGACTTTGGTTCCATGACCAAAAGCACAAACCCGAGCAAGACCATCGAAGTCCGAAGACCAACTTCGATGGCACGCCGATCCTCTGTTGGCCGCCACAACCCAGCCACTTCGCCACTTCGTCCCAGCTACCCTCCCCCATGGCCGATTCCACGCTTCGCTCCCTCATCCAATCCGAGCTTCCCAGTCTCCTCGCGATCCGTCACGACCTGCATCGAAATCCCGAACTCTCCATGCAGGAGAAGCGCACCAGCGAGGTGGTTCAGCGCGAGCTTCGCGCCTGCGGCGCTCGCATCAAGTCCGGCCTCGGCGGCGGCACAGGCGTCCTGGGCTACCTCCCCGCGACCACCGCCAAGCCCGGCCCCACCATCGCTCTCCGCGCCGACATGGATGCGCTCCCGATCCTGGAGCAGACTGGCAAGCCATACTCGAGCCAGACGCCCGGCGTCATGCACGCCTGCGGCCATGACGGCCACACCACCATCCTGCTCGGCGCCGCACGGATCCTCGCCCGCGTCGAGCGCCCGCGTCCGGTCCTCTTCGTCTTCCAGCCCGCCGAAGAAGGTGGCGGCGGCGGCGAGATTATGTGCCGCGAAGGGTGCCTCGCGGGCGAAGCTGGCGGCGGCCTCGGCGACGCGCCGGTGAGCCGCATCTACGGCCTCCATGGCTGGCCGACGCTCGAAGTCGGCAAGGTCGCGAGCAAGCCCGGCGCCATGCTGGCCTCAACCGACGACTTCGAGGTCATCGTGAAAGGCACGCAGAGCCACGGCGCCTATCCGCACTACGGCCACGACAGCATCCTCGCCGCGGCACACATCATCGCCGCGTTGCAGCAGATCGCCTCGCGAAACGTCGGCCCCCTCGACAGCGTCGTCTGCTCCGTCGGCCAGATCAACGCTGGCACCGCCAACAACATCATCCCCGAGACGTGCACCTTTATCGGCACGGTGCGCACGCTCAACCCTGCCACGCGAGCGATTGCGAAGCGCCGCTTCTTCGAAGTGGTCGAGCACGCCGCGCGAGCCTTCGGCTGCGAAGCAAAGATCAACTGGCATGAGGGCTACCCCGTCACGGTGAACGACGCCGAAGCCACCGAGACCTGGCTTGGCGTCGCCCGCACCGCGCTGGGTGCAGACCGCGTCCAGCTCAACGACCACGCCACGATGGGCGGCGAGGACTTCGCCTACTACGGCCGGCACGCCAAGGCCTGCTTCTACTTCCTGGGCCTCAAGCCGCGGAACGCCGAAACTTACCCGACGCTCCACCAGCCGGACTTTGATTTCAACGACGACGCGCTGCCGATGGGCATCGAACTGATGTGCGAGCTGGCGCTCCGCGGGTAGCGCGAGGTCGGCGGCAACCGGGTCAATTGGCGAGACCTGGCCCGGCGTTGCCCGGCGCTGAGCACGCCGTGCAACCGCGGCACGCGGGTAGCATCAGGCCATCTGTGCTTCCTTGCTCTCACGCCCACCGCACGAGGCGTACTCGCCCAGCCCACTCCATGGAAACCGCAGCCGCGAACATCATCCTGCTGCTGGCCAGCGCGTACATCGGCTCCGGTCTCATCGTGGGCGTCGCGCTGGTTGTCTTCGGACTTGGAAGGCTCGATCTGTCCACGCGCGGCGTGGGTGTAGGACTTCGCCTGATCATCCTCCCCGGCGTTGTCGCGCTGTGGCCATCAATGTTCCACCGGTGGCTGCGGACCGGGGGCTCGCGATGAATCGATCGCTGCGATCGGCACACCTGCGCTGGTGATGCGTGATTGGACCGCTCGCCGCGGCGGTCATCGTTGTGGCGTGGTTCTCTCACACGCCGCGCCCGGTGCAGGCTGTGCCCGAAGCAGTGCGTGAAGCAGTGCGAGAAGTCGAGCGAGAGACCGAGCGAGCTGGCGGTCCGGGGGCGTTGCCATGAGCCTCGGGTACCGCGTCGTCCAGTGGAGTCGTCACAAGCAGGTCTATGACCTCTGCGTCGGCGGCGGCATCATCCTCTTTCTGACGGTCTTCGTGCTCGTGACGCTGCTCCGATCCGGCGGCGCACCGGCGCCGGAGGTGCTGGCGATCCCCGCGCCGGGCGCCTGCGCGATCGTGCTCCTTCACGTGATCCTGTGCATCGGGCCGCTGGCGAGGCTGAACCCGCGATTCCTTCTGATCCTCTACAACCGTCGACATCTGGGCGTGATGACATTCTTCGTGGCGCTCGCGCGCGGGCTCCTCTCCATCGGCTACTACCACGGCTTCGGCACGGTGAACCCGCTCATCTCGCTGCTCGCGAGCAACACAAACTACACCTCGATCAGCGCGTTCCCGTTCCAGGTGCTCGGGCTGGTGGGGCTGATCATCATGTTTGTTCTGGCCGCGACGAGCCATGATTTCTGGCTCAAGAACCTTTCGGCAGTCACCTGGAAGCGCCTGCAAATGCTGGTCTATGTCGCGTACGCGGCGCTCGTGGCCTACGTCGCGCTGGGCGCGATGCAGAGTGAGCGGGCATTCATCGTCGCGAGCCTGCTGCTTGGCGGGGTCGTCCTCGTCTCGGCCCTTCACATCTCGGCGGCCCTGCGTGAGCGGCGCGGCGATCAGCTGGCTGGCGCGACCGACGGCTGGGTTGATGCTGGCTCCGTCGCCGAGATTCCGATGGACCGCGCCCGCATCGTCTGCGCAGGTGCCGAGCTCATCGCCATCTTCCGGCACGCCAGCGGCGTCAGCGCCGTCACCAACATCTGCGCCCATCAGGGCGGCTCGCTCGGCGAGGGGAAGGTGGTCGATGGCTGCATCACGTGCCCGTGGCACGGCTGGCAGTATCGGCCGCAGGACGGCCGGTCGCCGCCGCCATTTACCGAGAAGATCGTGACGTATCAGGTGCGCATCGTCGCTGGCCGGGTCGAGGTTGATCCGACGCCGCTAGCGCCGGGCACGGCCGTGGAGCCCGCCAATGGATGAGCGGCGTGACGATTCACCCGAGTTCTACGTGGAGTACCTGCCCGTGCCGCGCCGCGCGGCCTGGTTCGTTCGTGTTGCCGTTCCAGCAACGCTCTGGATCATGGTGCTCGCCGCGGCGATGCTCTCTCTCGCAGCCGGACGCGGGCAACGGCTCGTGGGACGATGCAAACCTGCGCAGCTTCTCCGGCGTGGTCGTGGCCACACTCCGCGGCGAGATCTTGGACTCGAAGTGCTTTCTGGGAGCGATGAGGCCGGGCGAAGGGAAGACCCACAAGGAGTGTGCCGCGCTGTGCATCGCGGGCGGCATCTCGCCGATGCTGATCACGCGCGACGAACGCGGCACCGCGACGTACTACCTGCTGACCAACTCCTCGGGCGGGGCGATGGGGCCTGAGGTTCTGCCGCTGGTCGCGGACCCGGTTGAGATCCGCGGCGAGGTCGAACACGTTGGCGGGTTGCTGCGGCTGCGGGTTCGCGGCGCGATCACGCGACTCTGACGACGACTTCGTTTCGCTTTCGGTGTTCGAATGTTTCGATTCATCCCAGCGTCTGGCCGGTCTCGATGTCCATGAGTCGCCAGCCTTGGCTTTTCATGAGGCGCATCAGCACGGGCCATGCGACGTCCTCGTCGCTGAGGGTGATGATGCCCTGGTTCACGGGGTCTGCGCTGGTGGGGAGTTCGACAAGGAGGCCGGGGCCATAGAGCGCGGCGATGGTTGAGTCCTTTGTGGGGCCGCCGTCGGGGCTGGTGTTGTGGCGCGCGAGGATGGCGCGGACGTCGGCCAGTGTGCCGAGCGGCGCGGCACCGCCCTTGGAGGCGGGACCTGTCACCGGTCCCATGAGCACGAGTTGGCGTCGCTTTCTGGCCATCGAGGCGAGTGTAGCGGAGCGCCACCAGTGTGCGGTGCTCAGGGGTGCGTGCCCGGCGCGTCGCGCGCGTCGTTTGAGTTGTGCTCATCGCCCTGCGCTGCGGTTTCGGCGGCTTCGTCCGCCGCGTCGCGTGCGGTGAGGAGTTCGATGGCCTGGGCGATCAGGCGTGCGAGCGGCACCGGCTTTTGCAGGTACGAATCGACGCCGAGGCTCTCGGCGTAGGCCTGGTGGCGCTTGCCCTCGTTGGCGGTCACCATGATGACGATGGGGCTCTCTTCGTGGCCCTTGATGCGCTCGAGCGCGAGGAAGCCGGAGCGCTTGGGGAGCATCATGTCGAGGATGACCAGGTCCGGCGGGTCCTCGCGGCAGATGCGCACGGCCTCGTTGCCGTCGGTGGCGAGCTGCGTAAGCGCGCCCTCGGATTGGAAGGCCGCGTCGATTGACTCCAGGACATCGCGGTCGTCGTCAACGATCAGCACGCGCACGTGCAGCAGGCGCTCCACACTCTGGGTGCCAGCATGGGCATTGGATCCGCTTCCGCTGGCGTCACTGACCATGGGTGCTCCTTTGCGCTCAAAGAACTCTGTACGCGGCCGCGGCGGCGCGGTTCTGGCCCATTTGGGTTCGTCGGCCCTCGCGTGATTCCGATGCTCTACATCAGCGTACCGGCTTGCGGCCAGAGAGATGCAGGAAATCTCAGGCTCCGGGAGGTTGATCGCTCTTGGTGAGGTGCCGCCCGAGCGCTGAGATAGCGACGGCCAGAAAGATCAGAACGAGGGCGACGACGTCCGTCCAGCGCAGTCGCTCCTTCAGGATGAGGAGGCTGAAGACCGAGAAGACCAGGAGCGTGATCCCCTGCTGAAGGATTTTGAGCTGCGGGGGCGGCGAGCGGGCCTCCGAAGGCGACGTGGCCCATGCGGTTGGAGGGCACCTGAAGGCAGTACTCGGGCAGCGCGATGAGCGAGGAGATGGCGATGGCCGCGAAGATTGACCAGTCCGTCCGCTTGAGGTGGTAGTACCACGCGGTGATCATGAAGACCTTTGAGCCGACGAGCAGAGCGAGCGTCCAGAAGAGCTTCATGGGTGCCTCGGTTTGGGTGTTGGGATGGCGACGAGCGGCAGAGTCAGATCAAAATCTCGGTGCGGCTGGGAGCGCGGTTTGGCGTTGTCGTGGGTGGTCGTGCGTGGACGTTCGTGGTCATGCGTAGACATGCGTGGACATGCTTGGTCATGTTCATGCGGGTAGTTTGGCGTGTGGTTGGGTTGTTTCAAGAAGAAATCAGTGGTGGACCGTGTCTTTGCGCACAGGGGCGGTCCGACGGGTCAGATTTTGGAGCGAAGCGAGTTGAGGAGCGGGGATTTGGAGTCGGTTGCGCGGAGCGGCGAGTCGGGCGCGCGGCTCATGGCCATGGCCGGCTGGGAAAGCGGGTTGCAACTTTACTGCGGGCGGGCCTGAATACGCTCTCACCATGGCCTCTTCTGCTGGTGGCAACACCGGAGCCAGCTCGCCGTTTTTCTACGTCGCCGCGAGGCCCGATGGTGGACGCACGCTTGGCATGGCTCGCGCGACGAGTGCTCGGGCGCTCTCGGAGCAGCTTCGGCGCAAGCGGCTGGTGGCGCTGCGGACGTATCGGCTTCCGGGTTGGGCTGGCGGCGGCGGCAGCGGCGATGGCAGGGTGCGGCTGAAGGATCAGGCGGAAGTGCACATGCAGCTCTCGCAGCTGCTGATCCGCGGCGTACCGCTGGTGGAGGCGCTCGAGGTGGTTTCGAGCTCGGTCTCGCCCCGGACCAAGCCGCTGATTGACCGCGTGCGTGACAAGGTCGCTTCGGGCTCGGGCTTTTCAGACGCCTCCGAGTCCGTCGGCCTCTTCGACACGGTGACGATCTCGGTCTATCGCGCGGCGGAGCGCACGGGCGACCTTGCGGGCGCGGCCAAGCAGCTCTCGACGACGGTGCGAAGGCAGCTTCAGATCCAGGGCAAGGTCGCGACGCTGATGATCTATCCGGCGATTGTGATGTTCATCAGCCTGGCGGTGGTGCTGTTCATGCTGACGCAGGTCGTGCCGCGCGTGGGCGATGCGCTGAAGCAGATGACGGGCTCGGTGCCGATGGTGACTGGGATGATGATGGCGGTGGGGGAGTTTCTGCGGGACTACTTCCTGTTTGTGGTGCTGGGCGTGCTGGTGGTGATCGCGCTCCTGGTTGCGATTCGCAAGCAGCTTGAGGTGCTCTTCTGGCGTGTCTCGCGGCGGATTCCGATCTTCCGTGATGTGGTGCTGGCGCAGGAGTCGGCGCGATTCTTCACGGTGATGGCCGCGATGACGCGGAGCGGCATCGTGCTGGCGGATGCGCTGGGCGTTGCGGTCAATGCGCTGGGGCACCCGACGCTGAAGAAGCAGCTTTCAACGCTGCGGACGCGGCTGATTGAGGGCGGCGTGCTGCGAGCGCTGATCAACGATGTGGATGCGCTCCCGATCGGGACGCGCCGGCTGCTGATCGCGGCGGAACGCGCGGGCGATCTGGAGTCGGCCTTCGAGACGCTGGCCGAGGACATGACCGAGGAGCTTGATCGCAAGAGCTCGCGGCTGCTGGCGGCGCTGGAGCCGCTGATCATCGTGCTGATGTTCGCGGTGATCGGGTCGATGGTGCTGGCGATCATGATCCCGATGATCAGGGCGGCTTCGCAGTCGGTGCAGTAGGGGTGGCGGGGGTTTACGTCTTTGCCGGGCGAATCGAAGACCACGACCATTCCGCCAAGGCTCGGAATGGTTGAGGCACGGGGGTGGCACTGGGTTTGGGTCCGAAGGCCCGAGAAGTGCGGGGCGTGCTCAGATTCGCCGAACCTTGGCCGCGGCTCGCAACTAAACCCTACAGTTGCGGTAGACCTTTCGGACCGGCGGTCGCCGGATGGGGTGGGCGGCAAAGTGGCCTAGCGGTAGTGGCCGAAAGGTAGAGCTCGCGGGCGGCGATGTCGCACGCGAAGGAGTGATCACATGCCCGAGTCTGTACAGACGACGCACCAGATCGCAACCGGTCGCAGCCAGCGCTTGGAGCGGCGGCGTGTTGCACGTTTGGCCCGCGGCTTTTCGCTGCTGGAGCTGACGCTGGTCATCGCCATCATCGGCGTGCTGACGGCGGTGGTAGCGTTCAGTCTTGGCGGCCTAGGTGGGCGAGCGAAGACTCGCGCGACGGAGGCGAGCCTTACGACGATCCAGACGTCGATCAAGTCATACCACCTTGAGTACTCGTCGTATCCGCCGGATCTGCTCACGCTCGTCTCGGCGAAGTACCTTGACCGCGACAAGCCACTGAACGATGGCTGGAGCAAGCCCTTCTACTACGACTCGCGCGGGCGCAGCAAGGAGCAGCCGTACGTGCTGATGTCCTCGGGCGAGGATGGGGTCTCGGGCAATGACGATGATGTTGATGTGTGGACGATGCTGTTGAGGCGCTGAGGCGAGCAGCAGCCAACTGTTTCGCGATCAATGACCCGCCCGGCCGCGCACAATAGAGGACCGTCATGCGAAGCAGACGCCTCGGATCGAAGATGATGGCTGGCGAGGGCGGAGTCTGCTTGCGCTGCGTGCCGAGGTTGGCCTGTGTGGTTCCATGGCGCGCGGCTCGCGGCATGTCGCTGATGGAGACGACGTGCGCCGTGGCGTTCCTGGGCATCGTGCTGGCGTTCGTCATGACCGCGCTGTCGATGGTGATGGGCGAGCAGACGCGGCTTCGTCAGAAGCTCGCGGCGGCGGAGCTTGCCAACCGCCTCATCATCTCGTACCTCGATGATGAGACGAGCCTGCCGCAGGAGGGCCGCCCGATTGAGTACATCGGCGAGCGTTACCGCTGGCGCATGCGCGAGACGCCCGCGCGATTGATCCACGCCAACACAGAGCGCGCTGACACGCTGCAGACGCAGTCGTCGCTCATGGTTGATCGTCTGCAACTGATCTCATTTGACGTCTGGCTCTCGGAAGAGTCTGGCGGGGCGGCGAGCGTGGAGCCGGGCGTGCCGAACGCAACGCTGGCGCGGCTTGTGGATCCGCTGGCGATGCGCAACGCGGATTCGGTGGAGCGGCTCTTTCGCGATCGCCTATCGACGTTCCAGGAGCGGATCTCGCGATTCAACGCGGGCTCGGTCTCGCGCTCGGGCCAGAGGCCGGCGGGTTCGACTCCGAACTCGGCATCATCATCGAGTTCGAACACGGCCAGGCCCGCAACCAAACCCTCGTCGGGCAAGTAGGAACAGCACGCTCTCTATGCCGCACGCTGATGCAAAGCTCGTCTTGATGTCAAGTCTGCCACGGCTGCCGCGGAACGGTGGCCGCGTGGATCCAGGGGCGATGCGTCGCGGGTTCACGCTGCTGGAGGTGGCGCTGGCATCGGTGATTGGCGTGGTGATCGTGGGCGTGTGTGCGGCGATGCTCACGACGCTGGAGCGGACGGACCGGCTGCTTGAGGTGCGGGCGAGCCAGAGCGGCGAGATGCAGCGGATCCATCGCGTGATGCAGCGCATGGCGGGTTCGCTGCTATTGAGTGGTGACGCGGCGGCGTCGCGCCGGCGTACGACGACGACCGCGACTGAGGTTGATGCTTCGGCGGAAGTGAGCGCCGAGGCAGGCCCGATCAAGCCGCCGCCACGGTTCATCTTGATGCAGGATCCGGCGCTGGCGAGCGTGATGATGACGCGCCGCGTGAGCAAGGGTCCTGTGACGTCGATGGTACCGCAACGGCTTGAGATCGTGCTGACAGATCCGCCGGTGCCATCGACATCGCGCACGTTGGAGATCCTGGAGAGGGCGCGGCCCGGCATCACGACCGATGATCTTGACAAGCAACTTGAGACTGCGGATTCGGAGTCGGCGCGGGTTGGCGCGGCGGATCGCCCGGGGCTTGGCGACACTTTCGATGAGGATCTCTCGGAAGCGCCGCTTCGTGCGACGCGGGGCGCGCTGGTCTTTGTGCTTGCGGAAGCGTCGCGCGAGCAGCAGCGGTTTGTCGCGATCCGTGAGCAGGGTGGGACGCCCGGCAGCGGCGAGCTGAGCAGTGCGCCGCTCTTTGACCTGTGGTGGGTGCCGCTGCCGCCGCGGCCGCCGGAGGGATGGGAGGCTGGGATCGGGCGCGCGTACGGACCGGGGCCTGATTCGTACAAGGTGGCGTCTGACATTCGCTTTGCGCGGTGGCAGGTCTTCAGCAAGCGCGAGCGCAAGACGCAGGTGATGGTGACGAGCGAGAACGAGATTCCGGCGTTTATTGAGCTTGAGATCGAGATGGGCTCTGGCCTTTGGTCGAACTGGATGTTTGAGGTGCCGATGCCTGCGCGCGGTGCGGAGGAGGTGCCATCCTCGGGCTCGGACGCGGTTGGCGCGGGCGGCGCGGCGCGGGTTGGCCGCGGCTCATCGACTTCGGGCGGCGGCACGGGGGGCAGCTCAGGGGGCAAGGAGGAAGCCAAGTGAACTTCCTTGCGCGAGCCAAGGGCCGGATGGTGAATTGGATGAAGTTCAGGGCCGGAGGCGCTCGCGGCGGCCGCCGCGCGTATGCGCTTGCGATGGTGGTGATCCTGCTTATGGTGGCGTCGGTGTTGATTGCGGTGATGCTCGACCGGGCCAACAACCATCGCCTGACGGTGAAGCGCCAGCTCCAGCAGTATGTCGAGGAGCAGGTCGGGCGCGGCATGCGCGAGGCGGTTGAGGCTTGGCTCGCCTTCCAGCGCGGCGAGGACCTGCGCGAGGCGCTGGATGTGGATGGGCGCGGATTCTCGATCCAGATTGATTCCGGCGGCGTGGCTGAGGGCCAGCGGGTTGACATCTATTTCCGCGATGCGCAGGGGACGATCCTCGCCGAGCTCGCGGGTCTTCAGCAGGAGAGCTTCAAGATCGCGCGCGAAGCGCTGATTGCGCTGCGCGAGGAGAATGGGCGTGATTGGAAGCGGTTCACGCGTCCGGAGGGGCCGGTGGCGGTCTCGGTCAGGACGGCATCGCGCGAGAGCCTGACTGCGATTGTTGATGCGTGCCTTGATGGCATGGGTGTTCCGGGGTTTGTTGATGAGGTGATCTCGGCGCGTGGCGGCGAGGTCTCGGGCTTCTCGGACATGACGCAGGAGGACTTCGCCAGGCTGGTGAATAACTCGGGCTTGCCGCCCGAGGCGCAGTCGCGGCTGATGATGGCGCTGACGATTGCGCCCTCGCTGTGGTGGGTGGAGGCTCGGTCGGTCTCGCGTGATCCCGACAAGCCCGCGCTTCGTTTCGGTGGATATGCGATCATCGCGAGGCAGGGGCAGGCGCGCCCGGCGACCAGCGTGCGCCGGGCTTCGATGCTGCTGACGTGGGAGCGTCTGCCCGAGGAGTGAGCACGGCTACTAGAGTTGGGCGATGAGGCGGGGAGTGGGTGTGGCTAGAAAAGGCAGAAAAGTCGGGAAGTGTCAGGAAGAGTCGGCAACGGTTGGGAGAGGTCGCGAAGCGTTGGCGGGTAGAAAGGGCAGGCAGCGTCTATGAGCACCACATCTCGCGCAGCGGCCGGTCGATGGACCCGGGTGTCGCAAGTCGCCCTTGGGGTGTCGCTTGGCGTTGGTGCGCTGCTCGCGGTGGCGGGCGTGCCCGGGTTCGCTCGCTCTGAGGTGCCGGGCGCACGATCGATCCCGGTGGTGGACCTTGGGATCGAGCTGGCGCAGCGGCAGGATCCCTCGCGTGCGCCGGTGGACCTGTGGGCGGTCTCGGATCGCTTGAGCGCGGTGACGAATCGGCCGACGATTGCGGAAGCAGCTGTGGTGCCGGTGGGTGCGGCGGTGCCGCCACCGCCCGCGCCCGCGCCGCCCGAGATCCGGTATTTGGGCATCGCGCGGATCGGGTCGCTCACGCGTGCGCTCATCAATGACAATGGCCGCCAGCGGTTCGTGCGGGTGGGTGATGCTGTCTCGATGGGTGTGGTGTTGCTGATTGAGCCAGAGCACATCGAGGTCGGTCCCGAGGGGGCCACTGGTGAGGCGCGGACGCGGATCGATCTCGCGGCCCGTGCGATGGCGCTTGCGAGGGCGGCCGCTCCGATCACGACGCAGGCCAACGCCGCGAAGTTGCGGGCTGCGCTCGCTACCAAGACGCTGGTGGCGCCGGGAAGCGTGAAGCTTGGGAGCGGGACGGAGATGTCCACGACGATCTCTGGCGTGAATCCGCGGAGCTCGAAGTTTTCGCAGCGTCCACCGGGCGCGAACCAGCCGACGCCGCCGCCGCGTCCTGGATTCAAGCCGACGGTGCAGGAGACGCTGGCGGAGCGCAAGCGTCGCGAAGACCTCAGGGCGATGCTGAAGATCAACAACGGGGGGGCGTACAAAAGCGAGCAGGACCTGACCGATGCCGTCGAGAAGATCTTCGCGGAGGAGCAGGAAGCGCGCCGTCGCGAGAAGGAGTAGGCCTTGAGCGTCCGTGTTTGCTACATGATGCGCGCGAGCCGCGGCGCGGGGCTGGCGTCGCTGCGCCTTGTCGGTCAGGCCTCGGACGAGACCTGGCCGGCGAAGGATGGTGATGGCGGCGCGGGTGGAGCGAGCGGCGCGGGCGTGAAGGGTGGCGCGGAGTGGATTCGCCAGCGGCTGCACGCCTCGCGCACGGCGCGGTCACTGACCGCGCTCATTCTCGACTCTTCCGCGGGCGTGTGCGCCTGGGTGAGCAGCCCCTCTCGCGAGGCGGGCGTGGTCGCGGCGATTGCTCGCACGGGCGCGGCGGTTGCGGGAGCTGATGGTGGAGTGGGTGAGGCCTCGGTGCGAGCGGGTGCGGCGCTTGAGTACTTCGCGCCGAGCGATCCAGAGAGTTCGATCGAGCCGTTGTCGCCTCCGGTGCCGGGCTCGGGCGCGACGCGCCTTGCGGTGCTTGGCGTCTCGGATGTGAGTGCGCGGCTCTTGATTGATGCGCTCGATTCGGAGGGTGTGCCGGTCGAGCAGACGAGCACGATCTGGCACGCGATCTGTGCGGCGTGGGACCCGGCGGCGCGTGCTGGGCAGGCGTCTCGCGCGAGTGAGAATGAGGTGGTGGCGTCCGCCGCGCTCTGTGGGATTGTGCTTGTGGATCCGGCGGGCACGCTGATCTGGGCCTGGTCGCGCGAGGGTCGGCTGGTGGCGGGCGGGAGCCTGCGTCTGCGCATGGCCTCGGTTGCTTCGGTGGATTCCGAGCAGGCACCGGAGGCTCAGGAGCCGCGGGTCCTGCTCGGGAGTGACGAGGCCTCGCGCCTCACGGCCGAGTGGCTGAGCTGGTCGGTGCAGATGTCCGCGGCTCCGTCGCGCGTGGTCTGCCTCACGCCCGAGGGCGTCGCGGCGGGTGAGTTCGGGCGCGACCTCACGCGGCTCTGGCCCGGCGCGACCGTTGACATCGCGGTGCAGACCGACGCGATCGGCCTGACGCTCCGGCGGTTCGCGGATGGGCTTGAGTCACAGGCAACTCCAGACGAAGCAAACGCGGATGCGGGCACGATGCTCATGGGCCTCTCGCAGCGTCCCGGTCGGGCCACTCGCCGCGCGCATCTCTGGATCGCGGGCGCGGTCGCGGGGCTGGCTGGGCTTGGGTTTGTGGCGTCGTGGAAGCTCTCCTCGGCCGCGGCGGAGCGCCGCGATACCGCCGCCGCGTGGGAAACGCAGTGGCGCGACACGATTGGCGAGGTCTTTCCTGATGCGCTGCGTCCGGTGCCGCGGGTCTCGCCGCAGCAGCTTCTGGCGGATGAGATCCGGCGCAAGGAGCGCGAGCTTCTGCCGGTTGATCAGCCCGAGAAGACGATGCCGGTCATGCAGGAGCTCGAAACGGTCTCGATGGTGGTGGGCAACGGCATCTTCGGGCTTGATCGCATCAGCCTCGACACGCGACGCATCGAGGTTGTCGCCATTGCACAGTCGACCAAGGACGCCGAGGACCTGCTCGAGGCGCTGCGCCGCATCGGTGGCTCGCACGCCGTGGACTGGACCATGCGTTTGCGCGATCGTCGCGACGGGACCGACACGCTGATTGAGGGGCGGTATGAGGCGCAGTGGAACCCGGACCTGCGCAAGGGCACAGCGGGCGGCGGCGCGGCCCCGGTCGGAGGTGGCGTATGAGCACCGATCCGACCAATGGTCCTGATCGTTTCGAGCTTGCCTCGCAGGCCGCGGGTGCCGAGCGCTCGAAGCGACCGAGGCACTGGATCGTGCTTGCGGGGCTGTTGCTCGCGGGGTCGCTGGCGTCGGGCGTGGCGGCGTTCCAATCAAGCCGCGACGCGGGATTGCTCCTCTCGCGCCAGAAGGCGCTGGCCGAGGAAACGTTGCAGAGCGCGGGGCGGCTTCGAGCGTTGCAGACCGCCGCGGCGAGCGGCGGTCCCAGCATCAGCGAGCCCAGCACGCAGGTCCTCTCGCGCATTGAGCGCGCGGGGATCGACGCGGGTCTGCGCGATCCCGTCAAGCTGCCGAAAGAGACACGCAAGGACCAGCCCAGGCCCGGCGTCGCGGCGCTCGCGACGCGCTGGACCTACGAGGTCCGCGATCCGAGCCTGCCGATTGTTCTTGAGTGGATCAAGCTCTGCACGCAGACCGTGCCGGGTCTTGAGGTCCAATCCGTTGTCGTCCGGCCTGAGGCCAATGTCTGGCTTGTCACCGTCGTCTTCGTCAAGTGGGAACGCGCCGAGGAGCGCACGCAAGGCACATGAAGCACACTGCATCACACATGAAGTTTCACGCGCAGGCTCACTGGTCCGGCGTGCTCCCTTGCACGCTCCGCGCGGGCCTGGTGGCGCTGGCGATCGGCGCGTGCGGGCTCGCGCTCCTGGCGGGTTGCAACAGCACGCCTCGCGCGGCGGAGTCGAGCACGCGAGGCTCGCTTGATGAGGCCATGGGCTACGCGAAGCAGGCTGAGGCAGCGCAGCGCAAGGGCCAGTTCGCGCAGGCCGCGGAACTGAATCAGAAGGCGCTGCGGATCCGCGATGATCTCGGCGGCGTGTGGAACGATCTTGGCGTCTGCCTCATCGAGATGGAGCAGTACATGCCGGCTCGGGACGCGCTGCTCCGCGCCGCGGACCTGCTGCCGACTGATCCGCGGCCGATGGAGAACCTGGGCCTGATGTTCACGCGGGCTGGCTTCGCGGAAGAGGCGCTGCGGTACTACGTCGGTGCGTTGGAGCGTGATCCGAACTGGCTACCCGCGTTGCGCGGTGCGACCTGGTCCCAGAAGGAATTGCTCAAGAGCGACCACGCTGGCCTCGAACGCGCCAAGCTTGGCAAGTTCATCGAGACGGACGCGAAGTGGAAGGCCATCTTCCAGTCCGAGTCCATGCGGATCGAGCAGGACCTCGCCGAAGCAAACAAGTCACAGCAGATTAGGACGTGAGTGGGCGATCCGGGGCATGCCTTGGGTGGCAGGCCGCTCTGCGGAGCGTTTCTTCGAGGTCCAGAACGTCGCGACCCCGGTGACATGCACCGGACTTTGGCCGGATGGCTGCGTCACGAGTGACCGCAGCAACGTGTAATTGTGGCGAGGGTATTTTCACCTGTTGCGACTCAGTCTCAACACACCTATAGTCTCGTTCCGGGCCGTTTCGCCCGGTTCAGGTTGGGCTACGACGAGGTGTGCATGGCGGACGGTCTTCATCAATCCGATGGCTCGTGTTGTCAAGGGCGCGGCGGCTGCTCGGGGGTTTCGGCGCGTGTTGGCGTTTCGCTGACGAAGCTGCGCGCGGGGGATGTCGGCGTGGTCTGCGAGACGTGCATGGACCCGCTCGACGCCGCGATGCTGCGGGCGATGGGGCTGCGTCCGAACGCGACGATCCGCGTGTGCCGCCTTGGTGAGCCGTGCATTGTCGAGGTCTTCACGGGTGCTGCGAAGGCGGATCCGAACTGCGCCCCCGGCGTGCGTTCGGATCGGCCGTGCGATCGGCCCGGCGGCTGCTCGTGCCGCATTGGGCTTGCGCGGCCGCTGGCCGAGCGCGTGATGGTCATGGTCTGAGCGAGCGGCACGTGGCCTTGATTGCGATGGCATGGTCGCACTGGCCTGGTTCGCGGGTTGGTGGTTCGCAGGTTGGAGTAGTGAAGTCGCATGACGGCAAGCCCAGCTACCACGGATCAAGTTAGCGATGTTGATGTTGTGCCCGGCCTGACGCGCGTGGCCCTGCTGGGCAATCCCAACACGGGCAAGACCACGCTCTTCAACCGCATCAGCGGCCTGCGTGCCAAGACGAGCAACTTCCCCGGCACCACGCAGGAGGCTCGCGTCGGACATGCGACGCTTCCCGCGTCGCCCACGCAGCGCGAGGGTGCGCGACTCGAGCTCATCGATCTGCCGGGCATCTACTCCCTGGAGCTTGAGCTGAGCGAGTCGGAGATCTGTCGCCGCGTGCTTGCGGGCTCGCTCGCGGCCCCCGGCAGCGCACCGGGCTCGGGGGCGCCCGATGCCGTGCTCGTGGTGGTTGATGCGACCAATCTCGGCCGCAACCTGATGCTCGCGGGCGAAGCGCTGCGACGCAGGCTCCCCACCGTCGTCGCGCTCAACATGATCGACCTTTCGCGACAGCGCGGCCTGCACATCGACATCGATGCGCTCGCGTCGCGGCTGGGCTGCGAGGTTGTTCCCACGTGCGCCCGAGGTGGTGATGGTGTGCCCGCGGTGCTGGAGGCCATCACGCGGGCGCGCGTGCCGAATCAGACGCCGCCGGGCACGATCGAGGGTCTGGAGGCATGGGCCGATGAGACATACGCGGCGGTCGCGAGCGCTACATCTGCGCGCGGCAATGCGTCGGGCGGCCCCGCTGTCTTTGTGGAGCATCACACGACGCTCACGGACCGACTTGATCGCGTCTTTACGCATCCATTCGGCGGCGTTCTCTCGTTCATGGCGGTGATGTTCTGCGTCTTCTACGCGCTCTTCTCGATCGCCGCGATCCCGATGGACCTGATCGAGCTCGTCTTCGCGCACGTCGGCAGCCTTGTGGAAGCGGTGGTCCCCGATGGAATTCTGCGCGAGTTCCTCGCGGGCGGCGTGGTAAGTGCCATCTCGGCTACGGTGGTCTTTCTGCCGCAGATCTGCCTGCTCTTCTTCATCATCAGTCTGCTGGAGGACACGGGCTATCTCGCGCGAGCGGCGTTCGTGATGGATCGCGTGCTGCGTCCCTTCGGCCTCTCGGGGCACGCGTTTGTGCCGCTGCTCTCGAGCCACGCGTGCGCGCTGCCGGGGATTATGGCGTGCCGCGCCATCCCGGAGAAGAAGGACCGTCTCGCGACGATCCTCGTCGCGCCCTTCATGAGCTGCTCGGCACGAATCCCGGTGTATGTGCTGCTGACGGTGCTCCTCTTTCCGGACTCGCCCTTCTGGCAGTCGGTCGCGTTCATGGGGTGCTATCTGCTGGGCATCTTCGCGGGCCTCTTCTCCGCGCTGATTGCGCGCCGGACCATCCTGAAGGGTCAGGGGCGGCCGATGATGCTCGAGCTGCCCACCTATAAGCGACCGAGCATCCGCACCGCGCTCTACGCGGCGTACGACCGTGGCCTGATGTTCCTCAAGAAGGCGGGCACCGTCATCCTCGCCATCTGCATCCTGCTCTGGTGGCTCTCGACGTATCCGCATGTGCAGCCGCCCGCCGAGGCGGTCAACCTCGGGGCACAGGGGCAGGCGCTGGTGGAGTCGGGCGAGGTTGCTCGCGGCGAAGAGCTGATCGCAACGGCCGAACAGATGACGGAACGCCACGCGATCAAGCACAGCTTCGCGGGGCGTATCGGTCGCACGGTGCAGCCTGTGTTTGAGCCGCTGGGGTATGACTGGCAGCTCTCGGTGGCGGTGATGACGAGCTTCGCGGCGCGAGAGGTCTTTGCGGGCAGCATGGCCACGATCGTCGCGGGCACCGACGACGCCGAGGGAGAGGGCGTGATGCAGCGCATCGCGGACGCGCGGCGCGATGATGGTGTGACACTGGTCTTCCTGCCCGCCGTGAGCTGGTCGCTGCTGGTCTACTACGTCCTTGCGATGCAGTGCCTGCCGACGCTGGCCGTCACGGCGAAGGAGGCTGGCGGCCTGAAGTGGGCGTTGCTGCAGCTCGGGTGGATGAGCACGCTGGCGTATGTCGCGGCGTTGCTGGTCTTTCAGACATTGACGAGATTGTGAGTGGGAATTGGGACCGACTGTGGTTGACGC
>JBBQGR010000006.1:0-20258 GCA_038323185.1 Phycisphaerales bacterium
GTAGTACGCGGCGAAGGCGCCGACGGCGCCGAAGCCCTCGACGACGACGCGCTGGCCCGCGATGGGCATGCCGCGGCGTTCGTAGTAGTGTTCGAGCGAGCGTGCCACGCCGTATCCGGTGACGACGTCCGCGATGGTCCAGGCGCCGCCCTCGCGCGGGCCGGGAAGGTCCGGCAGCGTCACGAGCGCTTCGCAGCCGGACTTGAGACGCTTGGTCTTGGGCTCGACTTTTTCGCCATCGATCCGCGTCATGTGCCCGCGGCAGATGCCTTCCTGAGGATGGCTGATTCCGGCGACCTGGCTCGTGATGGCGGTTGCTTCCGAGACTTCATCGACGTTTACATCGCCGCCAGTGCCGTAGCACTCGCGCAGGAGCGGTGCGATGTGCGTGTACCAGCGTTCGAGGACGCCACGTTTTTCCTTGGGGCGCGCGTGCGGGTCGAAGCGGATGACGGACTTTCCGCCGCCGATCTCGGGGCCACAGACGCGGAACTTGACGCCCATGGTCTTGGCGAGGAAGACAGCCTCTTCGCGCGAGCCCGCGTCGCGCATGCGGGTTCCGCCGCCGGCGGCCCCGCCGCGGAGCGAGTCGATGCAGAGCCAGCCCTGCGCGTCGGTCTTGTCGTCGGTCCACTCAACGACGAGGGAGGGAGCGCGCTCGAAGAAGCGCTGGTACTTTTTGAAACCGTCGGGCTTGGACATGCGGAGCTCCCGGGCGAGGTGGTCGAGTGGTCAGGATCTTTGGTTCTGGTTGGCTTTGACGATGGGCTTGATTGTTGGCGTCGCGGTCGGTGGTTTCTGTGAGCACGTTCAGCGCGAAGCCCAAAAACGAAGCCGCCCACCACCTTTGGAGCGCGGCGGGCGGGGGCTTAAAATTGCTTGGACTGCTTGCGGACGCTCGGGGCGTGAGTGCGATTGTTGTGGCCGGAATCACGCCACGGAGTGGCGTGGTATCCGAATGCGTTCCACCCTGAACACTACTTGCCTACGAGAGTCTTGGCGAGGCCGAGGGCCTTGTCCTTCTTGGGGTTGAACTTCTTGTCGGCGGTGAGCTTGCCGATGCGCTCGGCGCGGGTGAGGACGGAACGCTTGCCGGCGAGGTTGGCCGCCACCTTGAGGGAACGATCGAGGCTCATGGACTCCACCCTTTCTAGATCATGGTCGTTGTGGACGCTGCGGTCAGCCTCCCGTGTACTTTTCCCAGCCGGGCTTGGAGAAGTTTGAGGGGCCGCGTTCTTGCTTCTGCCACTGCTCCCCGAGTCGCAACACCGCGGCCTCGAGGTTGGTCCGGTTTGTCTTCCGTTGCCTGAACTCCTCGGCGGAGATGCCGGGAAGTGCAAACAGCCGGAAGGCCGGGCCTCGATTATTCGCAGCCCCGCCGCCGGTTTCCAGTGGGATCGCAAAGGCATCGAGCCCGCGTGAGCCGAGGTAGGCGATGGCGGCACGCGAGTCTTCATCGCTCAAGTTGGCCAGGGCCAGATAGTTGAGGTCGACCTCGCGCGGGTCGGACTGGGGTTGGCCGACGCCGCGGATGGCCGGGCGCGTGGAGGACATGGGTGCGGGGCGGGCGGGAGCGGGCACGGGGCGAACCTGCGTCACGCCGCCGGAGCTGGCGGGCTGGCCTGAGGCGGCCCGATTCCCGGACGTGGCTCCCGACGGAGCACCTGACGTGGCTCCAGACAAAGTCGAGGGCGCGCCGTCACCCAGAGGCTCGACCGGCCGCGGCTGCAACTGGCGGAGGTCCCGCTCGGCCTTGGTCTCGGCCTGGCGCTTGCCGAGCGTGACACCGACGATGTACGAGATGAGGATGATCACGAGGATCGCGGCGGCGGCGATCCAGATGACCTGATTTCTTGGGAGCGTCGCGGCCCCGCCGGGACCGGTAGAAGAGTGGGGAGGCTCAGGATCGCGTGAGGGCGCAGCATGGGCCGCGCGAGGTGTCGCGATGTGGATCGGGGCGGGCTGGGAAGATTGGGTTGAAGCGGCTGCGCCCGATGCGGGAGCTGCCTCGAGGCGCACCGTCGGCTTGGTCTGCGTGCGGGCCGCAGCGCCCGGGGCGGGCGTGGGCTGGCGCTTCGAGACGAGGTCAAAGAGCGGCACCTGGCGTGGCGGAGCCATGTGAGATGGTATCGGGCCTGCGGGTCCGACGCGTATACTTTGGACCAATGACGATCCGCGACCAGGACATCCTTCAGCTTGCCGTCCCATCCATGAGCCGCACCGAGGCCGTTTACGTGCCAAGCGTGCTCAAAGGCTTCGGCACCACGCTGCGCCATTTCTTCACGAGCTTCGGGCAGGGCAAGACCAGCCGCACGATGCAGTATCCGGAAGTGCGGCGTGAGCACCTGCCGGTGCTGGAGGGCGGCCAGAACGCCAGCAACTTTCGCGGCGTGCATCGCCTGAATCGCGATGAGCAGGGCCGCGTGAAGTGCGTCGCGTGCATGATGTGCCCGACGATCTGCCCGGCCAGGTGCATCCACATCGAGGCCGCCGAGAGTCCTTGGGACGACCGCGAGAAGTATCCGGCCAAGTTCGAGATCGACCTGCTCCGCTGCATCTTTTGCGGCATGTGCGAAGAGGCCTGCCCCGTCGACGCCATCGAGCTGACGACGGAGTACGACATCGTCGGCACGTCAAGGCAGGAGATGGTCTTCGACAAGGAAAAGCTGCTGCACGTCTACGACGTGACGATCAGCAAGAAGCCGATGTGAAGTGCCACGATCAGCATCGGCCCGGCGATGATGGTCGCGGACTTGGCTCCGAAGGACTGAAATCAACCGAGCTTCATCGCCTTCAGCATGGCCTGGCCCATGTCGGCGGGGCTCATGGCGACTTCGATTCCTGCCGCCATCAGGGCCGCGATCTTCGCGTCGGCGGTGTCGTCGGCGCCGCCGATGATTGCGCCAGCGTGGCCCATGCGCCGGCCCGGCGGCGCGGTGCGGCCCGCGATGAAGCCTGCGACGGGCTTCTTGACGTGCTGCTTCACGTAGGTCGCCGCCTCGATCTCGTCGGTGCCGCCGATCTCGCCGATCATGAGGATGCCGTGCGTGTCGGGATCCTGCTCAAAGAGGCGGAGGCAGTCGATGTGGTTCATGCCGCGGACGGGATCGCCACCGATGCCCACGCACGTGGACTGGCCGAGGCCGCGCTGGCTCGTCTGCCACACGGCCTCGTACGTGAGCGTTCCCGATCGGCTGACAATGCCGACGGACTTGCCGAGCTTGGCCTGGCTCACGTGCGTGTGGATGTAGCCGGGCATGATGCCGATCTTGCAGCCTGCGTTGGTGTATGGATCAGAGCCGCTGGTCCCCGCGCCAGTCTTGGGGCCGGGGGTGATGACGCCGGGGCAGTTGGGGCCGACAAGCGTGATGCGGCGCGTGTCCGCAGGGACTTCTTGTCCTGACGCACCGCCATTCATTTCGTCCAGCATCGCCCGCACGCGGATCATGTCATGCACCGGGATGCCCTCGGTGATGGCGCACACGACCGGGATTCCCGCGCTGGCGGCCTCAAGGATCGCATCTGCGGCGAAGGCGGGCGGGACGAAGATCATGGTCGCGTTGGCACCAGTGGCACGCACCGCAGCCTCGACCGTGTCGAAGATCGGCAGGCCATTCTCGTCCTTGGTGCCGCCCTTGCCGGGCGTGACGCCGCCGACCATCTTGGTGCCGTAGTTGTTGCACCCCTTGGTATGCGCGGCACCGAAAGCGCCGGTGATGCCCTGGCAGATGACGCGCGTGTTCTTGTCGATGAGGATGGCCATAGGCGGAGAGGGTAGGAGGGAGGGAGGAAGGCAAGCAGGCAGGCAAGCAGGCAAGCAGGCAAGCAGGCAAGCAGGGGAAGACGTAACCCGTGCCCCGAAGAAGATCCGCCTCCGAACGCCGCGGAGCGGCCGGGGTCGCGAGCCGTGGGCCGCCGCGAACGCGCCTCGGCTAATTCGCTCGCCCATGCGGTGTTCTTCAGCCCCGAAGGGGCTTCAAGAGGGATAGTGCGACGACGCTGCGCGGCGGTGACCCTGCGGCGCGCGCCACACAAGAAGGCAAAGCAGGGCAGGCGAGACGCCCGCCTCACAAGAGTTTCCTGCTTGCGGCCACATTGTGCAGCGTCCCTAGACTATGTGTCCGGCGGCTGTGGGCCGGTTTCGGGAGCCTTGCATGCGCGCGATTGTCACTGGCCAGATCGGGATGGACAAGAAGCAGTACCTTGAGGCTCTGGAGCAGTTTGCCGGGGATCAGGGAGAGCCCCTCTCGCTCTACAACGTTGGCGACGTCATGTACAAGGAAGCGCCGGATGTGCGGCCCGGGAAGATTCTGGACCTGCCCTTGTCGCGCCTCTCGAGCCTGCGCCGCGCGGCGTTTAAGGACGTGATTTCCGAGTCCATCGGCGTGCCGAACCTGGTCGTCAATACGCACGCGACGTTCCGCTGGCGCCACGGCCTCTTCGCGGCGTTTGACTACGACCAGATCGCCGCGATGAAGCCCGATCTCTTCATCTGCCTCGTGGACAACATCGAGGTCGTGCATCATCGCCTGCACCGCGACCACGAGATCGACGCGACGCTCAAGGACTGCATGGTCTGGCGCGAGGAGGAAATCCTCGCGACCGAGCTCATGAGCAAGGCGATCCCGGGGTCGCAGTTCTTCATCATGGCGCGCGGGCGGCACGCGATGACGACCAAGACGCTCTTCAGGCTTGTCTGCCGGCCGCAGATGCGGCGCGTGTACCCAAGCTTCCCGATGAGCCACGTTGTGGACATGCCCGAGGTGCTGGCGGAGATCGACGCCTTCCGCGCGAAGCTGGCAGAGCACTTCATCACGTTTGATCCGGGTGATGTGGACGAGAAGCTGCTGCTGGACCGCGCCATCGAGGCGAGCAAGAGCGGCAAGGACTACATCGAGGCCGCGCCGCACAGCTTTGGTGGCAGCAAGGCCGCGGGCAAGGCGCCGGTCAAGGTGCGCGTGCGCGAGGTGCTCGACATCGCGGGCGACATCGACGGCCAGATCTACATGCGCGACTTCAAGTTGATTGATCAGGCCGACATGATCGTGAGCTACATCCCGGAGATCCCGACGGCCACGGGGAAAGAGTTTCCCGGCCTCTCCAGCGGCGTCGAACGCGAGCTGCACCACGCCTTCGAGCACACGAAGGAGGTCTACGTCGTGTGGAAGCCAAAGAAGGCGCCAAGCCCGTTCATCACCGAGACCGCCACGCGCATCTTCAAGACCACCGACGAGGCCCTCGCGTACTTCGAGAGCAAGGGCTACTTCGGCGAGAAGAATCTCTTTGGGAATTAGAGGAAGGCACTGGGCACTGGGGGCGGAGAAGATGCAGGTATTGGGGATTGAGGACTGGGCACTGGGGCGGAGAAGACGTGGGAGCCCGAGGGGTCCGATGCGGCGCTCTGAAATGAACAACGCCGATGGGCCCTGGCCCATCGGCGTTTGTGTGCGATCCGGATCGCGAGTCTGGAGCGGCCGGGCCGCTGCGTCCACGTTGTCCTGCGCTGCGGTCCCAAGCGGCGCGCCGGTGGTCTTGGTCTGACACTAGTGCCAGGTGCCTACTCCTCAGATCCCGCACTGGCCGCTGACGACGAAGGCGGCGAGGAGCTGGGCGTCGGTCAGGTCGGCGTTCTCATCGCCATTGAGATCACCATCGAGCCAGTTGGACTCGGGCGTGAGAAGGCCGACGAAGACCTGGGCCATTTGCTGCGCGTCGAGGAGGTCGACGTTCTCGTCGCGATTGAAGTCGTAGTTGCACGATGATGCCTGGACCGGCGCGCTCGCCATGCCGAAGAAGATGAGCGTGGAGTTTGTGCCGAGGAGCTCGAACGTGCCTTCGGCCAGGTTGTAGCGAACCACGCCGCCGACGCGAGCGGAGTTGCGGAAGTTGACGCCGCCGATGAGCGTGTCGGGCGTGCCGTCCGAGTTGGAGTCAACGCCGGTCATGCTGGCGAACCCTGTCCAGCCGCCGCCAGCCGATCCGGGGACGTTGTTGGGCGTGCCCAGCGGAGTTCCCTCGCCGGTGGCGGGGTCGATGCGCAGGAGGTTGGTCCGTCCGCTCGACGTGTGCACGCCATAGAGCTGCCCTTCGACCGAGCCAAGCCCGATGATGAACGGCGCCACGGAAGCTCCGTAGAAGTCGGCGAGGTCGGAAGCAAGCTGCCCCTGAACCCCTACCGGCGTGGTCGTGCCGTCGGAGAGATTCACCTCGTACAGCCGCACGTCGCCCGCAGTGGGGATGACGTAGCCGGTGCTGCCGATGATGTCGAAGCCGGTCGCGGTGGGACCGTTGGCGATTGTCAGCTGTGTGGCCTCCCAGGTCGTGGTATTGATCTCAAAGAGCGCGCCGCTCTGCCAGGCGAAGTAGCGCCCATCCGCGCTAGCCGCGAGGGCGGCGAAGATCGCGTTGCCGGGCGTGGGCGCCTGCTGCGTCGCGACACCCGTCGTGGGATCGATCGTGTAGAAGAAGTTCTGGCCCGGGGACGGCGCGCCGCACGCCACGATCAGCGGCTCTGCCATCGCGGCGGACGTGCCCAGAAGACCGGCACTCATGGCCAAAAGAATGGCCGGGCCGCGCAGCGAACGCATCAAGCGAGTCTGAATCCTCATGGAGATCTCCCTGTGTGAGGCCTTGCCCGTGCCACCGATGGAGCACACACCCTCGCCGGAAACTTCGGGCTGGCCTACGATTTGAGGATGATAAATCGTTCTCATCTAGAGTCAAGCATTTGGGCCACATTCCGCGAGATGGTGGCCTCGCGCTGTGCCGCGGTAGGGTTGCTTCTAACGGTGATGGCGACGTTCGCCGCGCCGGGTTGCGCGGGCACAACTGCAGCGCCGGTCATGCTCGACGCGCCGCGAGATGCGACGCGCCAAATGGTGGTCCAGATGGCCGGTCAGATGGCATTGAGCGCCATGGACCGCGAGGCGCTCTTCACGATCGCACCCACCGACGACGGCACGCGCATGAAGGCGCTCAGCACGGGCTTCTGGCAGTCCAAGCTCGACGCTGCGGCCCCGGCTGGCGAGGTGCTTCGCGAGGTTGAGTCACGGCGCCGTGCGCTCGATCTGCTCGACTCGTACGACCTCGACTTTGGCGTGATGGCCTTCGCGACGGTTTTCGATGGTCAACGTCACGTCGAGGCGTATGTCGTTCACATACCCACCATGGATGACGTCCTCTCACGCCACGCGAGTTTCTTCGGTCCGTACGCCCTCACGCCCGGCACCAGCGTCGGCGAGGTGCTCGCGACCGTCGAGCGCATGCCGCGGCTTGATCGCTTTCGGGCTTATGGCCTGCTCTTTGGATACCCGCAGTACGCCGTGGACTTTTTCGTGGAGGCTGCGGGAGAGGAAGTGAACGACGAAGGCAAACAAGAGACCAAGGCGGAAGCCAAGGACGCGGGCAAGCCGAGCGAGCCTAAGGCCAGACGTCCGATCGTGCCGCGCGACTTCGTCTCGATCCCAGTCCACGAATCCGATACGAACCGCTTCGTCTGGGCCGCGCCCAAGGGGCACGCGGGCCACCCCGACGACGACGCGATCCGTCTTCAAGCTGCGACGATCCTCGAACGATATCGGGAGGAAATGGGCGAGCCGCCGCTTGATGGGATCGACTTGCTCCGCACGATGCAGGCAAGTCCGAGGCGATAACTTCATGCTTACCGCCCGTCGGTGCTGGATGAACCAAAGGCACTCAAGACTCCGGTCCGCTGGTGAACGACCATTTTGGGAACGGATCTTCCATTCGCTTCCACTCTGCCGGGCCGAGTGCCATTTCCTCGTCGGTGAGTAAGCATGAATCCAGCAGCAGGTGCTGATCGGCGCGGTTGAGGCCCACACCGATCATGACGACCTCTTGCCGCCGGTCTCCCCACGGCTTCTGCCAGTTCTTCTCGATCCATGCGCGGGTCTCGCTCGCGGACTCGTCGCCCCCCGCACCATCTCCGCCGGGCCATTTGTCCTTCGGCGCGGCGGCCCACCAGCGGCCCATCGGCTCCAGCCGGAACGAGCCGCCCGCCTGCTGCCACAGCCCGGCGAAGTCCTGCTTGGTGGCAATCCAGCAGAAGCCCTTCGAGCGCACTGTCTTGAGAAATCCGCCGGCGATCAGGTCGTGCAAGCGCTGCGGGTGGAAGGGGCGGCGGGCGCGGTAGACGAACGAGGCGATGCCGTACTCCTCGGTCTCGGGTGTGTGCTCCCGGCTCAACTCGGCAAGCCAGGCGGGGGTGGCCGAGGCGGACTCGACATTGAAGCGGCCGGTGTTCAGGACCTCGGCTAGTGGCAGGCGGCTGTTGGTCGTCCGCAGGACTTTGGCTTTGGGGTTAAGGGCGCGGATCGTGGCCTCGGTCTTGGTGATGCGGGCCTCGGGCGCGAGGTCGCACTTGTTCAGCAGGATCACATCCGCGAACTCGACCTGATCGGTGAGCAAGTCGGCGATCAAGCGCTCGTCGCCCTCGCCCGCCTCCATCTTGAAATCCACGAGGTCTAGCTCGCTGTCGAAGTTGTCGAGGAACGTCGAGGCATCGACGACCGTGACCATCGTGTCGAGGCGCGAGAGCGTGCCCAGCGAGCGGCCCTCGTCATCCTCGAAGGTGAAGGTCTGCGCCACGGGGAGCGGCTCGGAGATTCCGGTGGACTCGATCAGGAGATAATCAAACCGCTTCTCGCGGGCCAGGCGCGAGACTTCCTTGAGCAGGTCTTCGCGCAGCGTGCAGCAGATGCAGCCGTTGGTCATCTCGACCATCTGCTCGTCCACGCGGTCAAGAGCCGCATCACCCTGCTTGACCAGCTCGGCATCGATGTTGATCTCGCTCATGTCGTTGACGATGACCGCGACCTTCAGCCCCTCGCGGTTGCGCAGGATGTGGTTGAGAAGCGTGGTCTTGCCCGCGCCGAGGAAACCGGAGAGAACGGTGACCGGCAGGCGTTGGTCCGTAGCGCTTTCCCCGCTCTGGATGAGGTTCGTGACGGTCTGGATCATGGCCTTGATGCTTGTCATGCGATGGTTCTCTTTTCTTCGGCAAGACGATCAGCGGGAGAGACGAAAGGCGCGTTGCCTAAAATGATATTGAGAATGCAAAGTCATTTAGTCTAGCCTCGCTGCGGCCGTCAGGCGCACTCAGTACTCACGATGATCAGCGACACCGCACGCAACGCCGCCGGGATCCCTGCCCACAACCGAGCCGTCTGGGGGACATTCAGCCATCGATGGGTTCTCCTTCTCCTCCGAATCACGAGCGCATCACTACCTCGCTGAGTCAACAGCTCACACACACGCGACCAAAGCAAACAACGCCGATGGGCCCGTGCCCATCGGCGTTTGTGTTGGTGGTCTCAACTCTGCGGCACTCGTCTTCACTGGCTCCACCAGTCGGGTCGAAGCGACCCGACTGGTGGCACCGGAAATGCCCAGTCCCTTCTCCTACTCAGCACACTCGCCGCCGACGACGAAGCGTGCGATCTGCTGCGCGTCGGTGAGGTCCGCGTTGCCGTCGAAGTTGCTGTCGCCGTCGAGCCACGTGGCCTCGGGCGTGAGCAGGCCGACGAAGACCTGCGCAAGCTGCTGCGCGTCGGCGAGGTCGACGTTGCCGTCCTGGTTGTAGTCGTAGTCGCAGGTGACGGGACGCAGATCGTTGGCCGGGCCCGTGAGGACCACGCGGTTCCTGAACTCGCGCAGCTCGTAGCCTGTGATGGTGAAGTTTGCATCGCCATTGTTGAGAGGGAAGTTATGGAAGTACTGGAACTCCACCCGGAACTGACCTTCGGTGAGTGGCTGAAGATTGACCTCAAGGAAGCCGTAGTGCTTGCCGCCGCGGATGAGCTGGTTGCCGTTCCAGAGTTCGGCCTCGCTCTGGTCAGCGGACCAGCGGCTGAAAGGATTCATAGTGAAGGCCTGGCCCTCGGGGTTGGCGGGGTTGTTGCGCCAGGCGGTGATGGCGTTGTTGGTGGCGTTTGGCGAGTCTTCGACGCCGCGGAGGCCGTCGCCCGCGGCGCCGACGTCCCAGAGGTGAACGCCGTAGCCGTCGCCATCAAGGTCGAAGTAGCTCTGCTCGGAGACTTCGCTGTGCCCGCAGAAGATGGCGGCGACGCGGTACTGCTCCATGAGCGGGGCGTAGATGCGCATCGCCTCGCCCGACTGGGGGCTGGTGACGCTGCTGCCGTGCACGCCGCGGGAGAAGGGCGTGTGGTGCCACTGCACGAAGACGATTCGTCCCTCGGCGCGGGCCGCGGCGAGCGTGGCCACGGCCCAGTCCCACTGCGTTGTGCCAACGTTGAAGTCGGGGATGTCCGCTGGCGCGTAGGGGGTGCTGAACCACGCGCGGTTCGTGTCGCGGTTGGCCGGGAAGGCGGCGCTCAGGGCCTGTCCCTGAGGCGGTGCAACGCGGCTGTTGGCCTCCTCGGTCGCCTTCACCGAGCAGAGCGTGATGATCGTGACCGGGCCGTAGTCCTGGCGAAAGTAAAGATCCTGGAATGCGGCGTTGCCGTTGCTGGGGTTGTCCCAGTACGCCGACCACTGCCGACGCGCGTACGAGATCAGCTGGTTCGTGTTGGGGCCGCCGCTGCCACCCTCGCCTGCGCCGACGCCGTTAAAGATGCAGTTGTTGCCGATGGCCGCGACGATGGGGCGGTTGGAGAGAAGATTGTCATACTCGCCCGCGTTGTGACGCCAGAACTCGTCCCAGCGGCGCTGCTGCTCGGCCCCGGTGCCCTCGATCAGATCGCCGGGCATGATGATCATGTCGGGGTCGCGCTGCTCGATCTGGCGGATGTTCTCGATGTATCCCACCGTCTCGGTCAGGAGGTAGGCGTCACGCCCGCGACCCGTCCCTGTCGGACGGCCCGTCGAGCCCGGCAACTGAGGCGTCGTCCGAGCCCACTCGCGGTTGCGCGTGCGACCCGAGACCAGCGTCTCGCTGTCGGAGAGGACCGCGAACCGCAGCGAGCGCGCGTCCGTTGCCAGGCGCGCCGTCTCGAACGAGCCCGTGTGCGTCGTGGTGCCCTGCACCACCGCGTACGCATACTCAGCGCCGGGCTGGAGGCTCGTCAGCACGATCTGATGCTTCCAGTTGCGCGCGGGAACGCCGGGCGCCTCGAAGATCGCGGTGGTGGCGAAGGGGAACGCGCCAGCGGCCGTGAGCTCGGCGGGAATTTGATAGTCCAGCACCGGCACGAGCACGGGCGTGGAGTTCAGCACGAGCGGCGACACAAGGCCAGGCCCCGTCACCGTCATCGTTCCCGCCGCACTCTCGATCGTGAACCAGTTGAATGTCATCCCATCGTTGGTGGGCGATTGCTGGTATGGCAGCACGCGGAAGTCACCGACGGTGGCGTGCGCGGTCGCGGCACTTCCAGCCAAGCCTGCAATCGCGACCACGAGTGCGGCGGCGATGCGAACGGGACGCGTGAGGCGTGTTGAATGAGTACGACGATTCATGAGTTGGCTCCTGTGTACGATGCGGGTCTTCGCGCTACTGCGCAGAACAACATCACCACTGAAGCCAGCGCACGCGCGCGATGGATCAACACGCGGCGAAGAGCGTGAGAAGATTCGATTGTGGGATAAGGGTGTGCGATATCCCGATCGTGACCGAGAACCGCCGAGACTCTTTGTGATTCATTGAGGCTACCGGCGCTTGGGCAACTCGAGCACGCGGTATGAGCCTTCGCCGTCGCCGTGGGATTGGGCGATGGCTTGCAGCAGGCCGGTGGGGTCCTCGCCGATCATCTGGATCGTTTTGATGACGACGGGGCGCTTGCCCTGGCGGCCTGGGTTCAGCGTGTCAAGCCGCGCGAGGACTTCGGCGGTGCTGGGTTCGCTCGCGACGCCGGTGCGCGCGAAGCGGTAGGTCAGGACGTAGATCAGGTCGGGCTGGAGTTCGAGCGCCCACTGCAGGCCCGCGACGACGTCGGACCCGCCGCCGGGCTGGATGGTGGTGAGCCACGCCGCGAGATCGCCGCGGCTGGCGGGTGAGGCGGCGGTGAGGCCGCCCGAGAAGAGGTGCTTCTGATCTCTCGCGCCCGCGCGGGGCACGATGACGGTGAAGCGCTGCGCATCGCTGAGGCCCGAGACGCTCGCGTTGAGCTGCTGCTTGACGATTGAGAGCGAGGCGGTCATCGCGCCCGAAGCATCGATGACATAGACGATGCGTTCGGCGGCGTGGCCGCGCGAGCCCGCGAAGGAGACTGGCGCGGGCCGGGCCATCGCGACGAGTGCCGCTGGCCCGGGCTGACTCTGCGGCGTGGAAGGCGTGGCAGGCGTAGCACGCGTGACACGCGAGGTATCGGGAAGCCGCGCGGGCACAGATGGCGGCGGCTGGAGCAATGTTGAGACGGGGCTGGTTGCCTCGGGCACTTGCGCCGCGAGTGGCTGGACTGCTGCGGGTGCTGCCGAAGGAGTTTTGATCGCGACCGAGTCTGGGGCATCTTCCGGCAGCGGATCGGGCTTGGCCTGTGGCTCGGGAGCAGGCGCGACCGGGATGTCCAGGAGCGTGATGCCACCCTCGACGTCGGTTCTTGGGCCGCTGGGGGGAGGGAATCCCCAGACTCCCACGCCAGCGAGGATCGCGGCGTGCAGCGTCAGTGACGCCCCGATGGCGATCATGAGCGGCCGGGTGCGGATCCCGCCGTCGAAACTGGTTGGTGCGGGGGTTGGGGACACGTGAAGAAATGATATCGGCTTAAAGGCGAGCAGATCGTCACGGTTCGGGCGTGGAGGGGTAGAGGGGGTAGAAGACCCTTGCGCCCAACAATGCCCCGGAGTCTTGCGGGGTGGCGATGGCTGAATCAGTGAAAACCATGCACTAGGGAGGACTTGGGGCCGGATTGGGTGTTAACAGCGTTGAGGCATTCAGTTTCAGTTTTCGGACCATTGCTGACGAAGATGGACTTGCTGAAACGTATAGAGTGTGTGAGACTGTGTACTCGTGTGGGTCGGGGTTGTTGGTCTGGCAGGTTGTGGAGCGTCAGCTTCTTGACTAGTGCAGGCGGTGACGCCCGTGTGTCCGGCGTGTCGAGCATGACACGTGTCGTGCTTGTCCGTCGTCTTGAATCGGTGTGTCGTCCGGTGAGGCTTGCCGTTGTTCTTGGAGAACCAGCTCATGCGTCATTCCATGTTCGCGCGGTCCTGCTCGGGTCGCAAGGGTGTCCTTCTGACAGCTTCGCTTCTGGCGGCCTGCGCCGGCGCGGCACTCACGCCGCTGGCATCCGCGCAGATCAACTTCAAGAGTGATGCGACCCCGCTCGTTCTGCTGAACAGCCCGGCGTTGTCGGGCGACCTCGTTCGGCTGGCCAACCGCCCCGATGCCTCGCGCGTGGTGGTGCAGCTGGCGCTTCCCGTGACGGACTCGATCCGCGCGGACCTGCGCAAGCAGGGCATGACGCTGCTGGCCTCGCTTGGCGCCAACAGCAATGCATTCTTCGCTCGTCTCGATGGCGCATCGCTGAACGCCGACGCGATCGCCACCGGCGGCATGGTGATCGGCGTGGCCCCGATCCAGAACCGCTGGAAGCTCCACAGCGACCTGACCGACCGCAAGCCGCTGGCTTGGACCGTCATTCCGCCCGTTGGTGGCTCTGCGACTGCCGCGGCATCTGGCGCGGACGACGAGGTCATCGCGGTCTACGTCAATCCTCACGAGGACATCACGACCGATCCCGCATTCCTTGCCAAGATCACCGCCCTGGGCGGCGAGATCCGCGGCGTGACCCAGGCCATCTCCTGCGTCGTCGCCCACCTGAGCCGCGGCGCGATCAACCAGCTGGTCGCCGACGATCAGGTCCAGTGGATCGAGCCCGCCATCCCGATGCTGACTCCCAACAACGATCAGTCGCGTCAGGTTGTCGGCGCCAACATCGCTCAGGCCGCGCCGTACGGCCTTACTGGCGCGGGCGTCTCGGTCTTCGTGTTCGATGGTGGCAAGGTCCTCGCGACTCACCAGGAGATGACTGGCCGCGTGACTCTGCTTCCCTTCGACAACTCGGGCCTCAGTTCGCACGCCACCCACGTCGCTGGCACCATCGGAGCCAGCGGTGCTGGCCAGGGCGGCCTCTACAGGGGCATGGCTCCCGGCGTCACGTTTCTTTCTGCGGGTGTTGAGATCGGCGGCCAGACCGGCTGGCTCTATACCAACATCGTGGACGTTGATGACGACTACGGCCGCGCCATCGCCGCCGGAGCGGATCTTTCCAACAACTCCATCGGCACCAACGTGGCCCCCAACGGATTTGACTGCAGCTGGGAAGGCGACTACGGCAACACCGACGCGCTGATCGACGCCATGGCCCGCGGCACTGCTACCTTCTCGAACGGCCCGCTCCCGATCGTCTGGGCCAACGGCAACGAGCGCGGCAGCGGCCGCTGTGGACAGACCTACTACACCACCGCCCCACCGGCCAACGCCAAGAACCACATCACCGTCGGCGCCATCAACTCCAACGACGAGAGCATCACGACCTTCACGTCCTGGGGCCCGACCGAGTGGGTTCCCGCACAGAATCGCCTCGATGGACGCATCAAGCCCGACGTCTCCGCCCCCGGCTGCCAGGTCGGCGGCGATGGCGGTCTGACCAGCCCGACCGCAGAGTCCAACACCGCCTACGGCTCCTTCTGCGGAACCTCGATGGCCTCGCCCACCACGGCTGGCTGCGTCGCGCTGATCCTTCAGGACTTCCGCGTTCGCTACCCCGCTCAGCCTGATCCCTCGGGCAGCATGTTCAAGGCCTGGCTCGCAAACTCCGCGGTTGATCGCGGCAACGTCGGCCCCGACTTCCAGTTCGGCTATGGATCCATCCGCGTCGTGAACGCGGTCGAGCTCATGCGCTCGGGCAACTGGGCTTCCAACACCGTCAGCCAGGACAGCGCCGAGGGGTACACCGTCGTGGTGCCCAACGGCTCGGGTCCTCTCAAGATCATGCTGACGTGGGACGACATGCCCGCGACCCCCAACACCTACCCGGCCCTTATCAACGACCTCGACCTTGAGGTCATCTCTCCCAGCGGCACCCAGAACTTCGTCTGGACTCTCGACCCCGGCAACCCCGGCAATCCCGCCGTGCGCACGGGTGTTGATCGCCGCAACAACATCGAGCAGGTCCAAGTCGAGGCCCCCGAGCCCGGAACCTGGCAGGTCCGCGTCCGCGGCTTCAACGTTCCCGCGGGCGGTCCTCAGCCCTTTTCGCTCGTCTCGACGGCTCCGCTCCAGGGCACCGGCACATTCCCGACCATCACCATGATCCCCGGCCAGCTCGCCCCTTCGCTGATCGAGCCCGGCCAGCCCACGCCCGTCTCCGTCCAGATCATCTCGACCAACGAAACCGTGGTCCCCGGCTCGGTGGCGCTCCGCTATCGCTCCGCGATCAGCGGCCCGTTCCTCTCTATTCCGATGGTCAACACCACCGGCAACGTGTGGCAGGCCGCCCTGCCCGCGTCCGCCTGCGAAACCAGCCCGCAGTACTACTTCCAAGTGCAGGGCACCAACGTCGGCATCCGGACGCTGCCAACCAACGGTCCTACCACGCCCTACTCCGTCGGCGTCGGCACGATCAACGCCTTCTTCGCTGACACCTTCGAGACCGACCAGGGCTGGACCGCGGGCATCCCCGGCGATACCGCCACGCTGGGCATCTGGAACCGCATGGATCCTGAGGCCACCGCCGCACAGCCCGGCGACGATACCAACGATGCGGGTGTCGCCTGCTACGTGACCGACGGCCGCGCGGGCGGGTCACTCGGCACGTGGGACGTCGATGGTGGCCGGACCACGCTGCTCTCGCCCACGTTCGCCGTCAACAACCAGTTCGCCGCGACGCTCTCCTACTGGCGCTGGTTCTCCAACTCCACCGGCGCAAATCCTGCTCAGGACTCCTTCCGCGTCGAGATTTCTAACAACAACGGCACCACCTGGACCCTCGTCGAGACCGTCGGCCCCGTTGGCCTCGAGGTCAACGGCGGCTGGTTCTTCAAGGAGTACACGCTGGGTACCCTCACCGCGCCGACCAACCAGACCCGCGTCCGCTTTATCGCGGAAGATCAGGGTGGCGGATCGATCGTCGAGGCCGCGGTGGACAACTTCCGCATCCAGACGGTGACCTGCACCACCCCCGGCTGCGACTACGACTACAACCAGGACGAGAACGTCGATCTCGCCGACGCTCAGAACATCGCTCAGGTCTTCGTCGGTCTGCTGACCCCCGGCGCCAACTGGCTCTCGGGCGACTTCAACAACGACGAGAATGTCGATCTTCTCGACGCCCAGCAGCTCGCCGTCTACATCACGACCGGCCAGTGCCCATAAGGGTCTAGAGCAGAGTGGTTTAGAGCATGGACCACCGCGTGCTCATCTGAGCGCCCATGATCTCGAAGGTCCCCTGGAAGCAGGAATAGAGAACCAAGAAACCTGACACGACCCGATCTGGTCCTCCAAACCCCCCGATGTTCGGGGGGTTTTTCATTCCACATGGCACCGCCCATGAATCGGCTTGGATCGCACCTCGAAACTGATCCGATGGAACTCTTCACGGTTCAGACGCGCATCACTCAAGAAAGAGGCCTTGATCCCCGGTTGGTTTCTGGTAGGATCCATCAAGATTTTGAAACAGTCCTTCAACGGACGATTGGGCGCGATGATCGATCCACGCGGTTCCAAGCTTGTCTTGCCGCTTTGCCGAGCTATGGCCCGGGGGTTTGGTCGCGCGCTTCGAGGAACGGCGAGCGCGATGATCATCGCGGCGATGCTCTGTGTGATGGGGCATGCTGGTCAAGCGATCGCGCAGCAGGTGGCACCCGAGGAGGGCGCGCCGGCGCTCACGACCGACGGCTGGCAATGGCTTGAGAAGATGCCCGAGCCCGCGGCGTCCGCGCCGCAGCGCGGCCAGGGGCTTGTCGTGCCGGATCGATTCCGCGCCGTCCGCTTCGACATCGCGCGCGTTCGAGCGCTGCTGGCGCAGGCGCCGATGGAGCGCGCGGGCGGCGTGCCCGTTGAGCTCAAGCTTCCGATGCCCGATGGGACCCGGGTCCGGGTCGCACTCTTTGAGTCGCCGATCATGGCGCCGGGCCTCGCGTCACGATTCCCGCAGATCAAGACCTACGCCGGGCAGGGCATCGATGATCTGACCATCAGCATCCGCCTTGATGTAACGCCCGCGGGCGTTGGCGCGATCATGAGAACGCGGCAGGGCGCGGTGCGCATCGATTCGTACTCGCGTGAGGACGCGACGGTCGCGGCGGTCTCGTGGTGGCGCGACATGGCGCGGGCGCCCTGGTCGTGCGAGCTGGTTGAAGAACCGGGCGCGCTCGGTGGGCCCGGGCGCTACGAAGGCCGGAGCGATGTCTCGCTGCGGATCTTCCGGCTTGCCGTCAGCACGACGGGCGAGTACACGCAGCACCACGGCGGCAGCGTGGCTTCGGGCCTCGCGGCGATCGTCACCACGGTGAACCGCGTCAACGCGATCTTTGAGAACGACCACGCCCTTCGCTTCATCGTGACCGAGGGGAACGATCAGATCATCTTCATCGATCCTGTGACCGATCCCTTCTCGAACCAGTCTCCCCTCACGGACATGGTCGCGAACCAGGGCCTGCTCGACACGGTGCTCGGCAGCGCGGGATACGACGTCGGACACGTCTTCGGCACCAGCGGCTCGGGCTCGGCTGGCGGCGTCGGAACGGCCTGCGTGGATGGTGTGAAGGGCAAGGGCTTCAGCGGCATCAACCCGCCCGCGGGTGATGCCTTCGCCGTGGACTATGTTGCGCACGAGCTCGGCCACCAGCTCGGCGCGCGCCACACCTTCAACAACTGCCGCGGCAGCGCGGGCGATGATCCCTCCATCTGCCACGAGCCGGGCTCGGGCTCGACGGTGATGGGCTACGCCGGCATTTGCGGCGCCACCAACTTGCAGTTCATGTCCGACCCGTACTTCCACGCGACCAACATCGAGCATGTCCGAGACTTCATCGAGTCTGGCGATGGATCCTCGTGCGCCGCCGTTGTTGCGCTCTCGAACCGGGCGCCACTTGTGAGCGCTGGCCAGGACTGGATCGTGCCGCGCGGAACGCTCTTTACGCTCACGGCCGAAGCGAGCGATCCAGATGGAGATGGACTCTTCTACGCGTGGGAGCAGCGCGACGGCGGCGCGCCGGCATCGTTCCCCTTGCTTGATACCGGCAGTGGGCCGCTCTTCCGATCGTTCGCGCCGGTGTCCTCACCCTCGCGCACGTTCCCGCGGCTTGAGGAAGTCCTAGAAGGAACACTCTCCATCGGTGAGTCGTATCCGACGACCGACCGCGTCATGAACTTTCGCGTAACGGCGCGCGACAACCGCGCGGGCTGCGGCGCCACCGCCTTCGATGATGCCACCGTCACTGTGACCACGCAGTCCGGCCCATTCCGCGTGCTGACGCCCATGCCGGGAGCGCTCTGGTCGGGGACGCGCGTCGTGACGTGGGACGTTGCAGGCACGGACCAGTCGCCCCTCTTGACGCAGTCGGTCTCGATCTATCTCTCAGTAGACGGGGGTGCGACGTTCCCCATCCAGCTCGCGTCCGAAACGGTCAACGACGGCGCCGAGGTCGTGACGATGCCAGCGGGCATTCAGAGCGACCAGGCTCGCGTGATGGTCAGAGCGGACGGCGCGATCTACTTCGATGTCAGCGATGGCAACTTCACGATCAGCCCCGCGATCGGCTCGGCCGTGCTGGTGGGAACGGGCATGGTCGCGGTGGACGACAGTCGCGCCAACGGCAACGGCAATGGCCGCTCGGATCCCGGCGAGGCCGCGGTGCTCGTGTTGGTCCAGATCGCGAACGACGGCGGCAGCAGGGCCGACGAGATCGTCGGCACGCTCCAGAGCCTGACGCCGACGGTCCGCGTGATCCAGGACTTTGGCGCGTACCCGGAGCTCGACGCCTCAGAAGTCGCGATGGCCAGCGCGCCCTTCGTCATCGCTGGAGCTGATGACCATGCGTGCGGGGAACCGATTTTGCTGCGCCTGATCCTCTCGAGCCAGGCTGGCGGCGGCCTCTTTAACTTCTCACTTCCCACAGGCAACCCGGGCGTTGCTGGCCAGCCTCAGACCTTTACCTTCGGCGGAAGCTCGATTGCAATCCCAGACAACAACGCCACCGGCGTGACGGTGCAGATCCCGGTCTCTGGCCTGGGCGGACCGGGCACGCTGATTGGTGATGTAGACTTCAGGCTCGAGGGCTCTTCGTGCAGCGCGGGCGTTGGAGCCACGGGCGTGGGACTCTCTCACACGTGGGTCGGTGATCTCGTGCTGACGCTGACGAGCCCGGGCGGCACGCGGGTTCGCGTCATCAATCGGCCCGGCGGCCAGGCTCCCGGCAGCAGCGGCAACAACTTCTGCCAGACCCGTCTCGACGACGACGGGCCGTGGGCGCCGATCCAGAATATTCCATCCAGCGGCATTGGCGCTCCGTACCAGGGGTACTGGCTTCCCGCGGAGTCGCTCGCGGCCTTCGATGGCGGCATTGCGGAAGGAACCTGGACGCTCAACGTAAAGGACCTTGCTCAGCTTGATTCCGGCCGCCTGCGCACTTTCTCGATCATCATCGCGCCGCTCACGCCCCCGATCTGTCAGCCGCCAACGGCCGTGTCGTGCTACGGCGACTTCAACCAAGACGAGAACGAGGATCTAATCGACGCGCAGCTGCTCGCGCAGTCTGTGGTGGGACTCATCATCCCGAAGGCCGGGTGGCTCGACGGCGACTTCAACGGCGATGAGAACGTCGACCTGCTCGACGCGCAGCAACTTGCTCAGTTCGTGGTGACGGGCGTCTGCCCGTAGCGCGGCCAGAGGGCCAGGCCTCGGCCCCAAGACGATTCATCCGCCGCGAGTTCACGCCGCGCGGGGACCATCGGAACCATCTTCGCCCAGGAGTTTGCGGAGGTTCTGGAGTCGGCGCTCGAAGTGCTCAACGGCCTTCTCCGCCGCGGCGACCGAGTCCTCGCTCAGGTGCGGCAGCCGCTGACTCTGGGCCATGCGTGACGGCCGCAGCGTCGTGACACCTGGAAAGGGGATGACGTCGCGAGGCTCGTGCGTGTGCAGGTTGTCCATGTCGAAGGCCCTCAGCCGCGCGAAGAACACGCGCCGGCTAGGGAGCATCGGATTGGAAGCGCCGCGATGTTGGTCGACCATCCGCATCGGAGACCTCTCACGGGGTTGAACCTCATACCCAGACGTTGGATCCGGAACATGCAGAACGCCGTTTCGGACTCGGGCGCGACGTGACCCGCCGCGCCTCGG